>PMKA01000345.1 GCA_003157575.1 Opitutia bacterium | reverse complement strand
GAAGCCGAAGCATGCCTCCGCGCCAATATTCCGAAGGAATCCTCGCGCACCCGGATGCACCATCATGCGCAGATCACCGAGCGCGCGGCGCTCCCATTGGTGAAGCACGGCAGATCTTAGCGCATCGAGTCCCGAGGGGCTGCGCGATCGAGAAAATGCTCCCGTGCGTGACGCAGAAACTCCATGCCGTCGCGACGGACAGCCCCGCGCGCCTGTCATCCCGAGGCGGACAGCGCGAACTCGGCGCGAAGCAGATCGTGCAGGGTCACAAGACCGATCACACGACCGTCGACGCCGGCAACTATCACGACCATGCCTGCGGGCGACTCGATCAGGAGCGACTGCGCTTCGCGCACGGCGGCTTCACGCCGGCAGGTTGGCGCCGGCAGGAGCCGCGGCGCCCGGTTCTCCGCAATGGCAGCCTGGGCTTCCGCGCGCGTGAGAATCCCGAGCGGCAGTCCGTCGGGTCGCGCGACCGGGAAACGATCGAATGGTCTTTCGCCGATCAGTTTTTTCAGCCCCGCCGCTGAAAGATCGCGCACGATCACAGGACGGAAGTTGCCGATGCGGCTCACAGGCGCTTCCTGCCACGCCTTCAGGTCGCGCGGCGGGATGACCTGCTCGACGCTCTGGCCGTCCTGTTCGAGCAACGCGTCGTAGAAATTGTGTTTCGTCAGCCGGTGGGCGACCGCCTGGGATACAAGGGCTGCAACCATCAACGGCGGCACGAGAACAAACTGGTGCGTCATCTCGAAGACGATGAGAATGCTGGTGACCGGAGCCCGGACGACGGCCGAAAGGCAGCTGCTCATCCCAACGACCGCAAACAAGATGTAGGCAGAGGGTTCCAGATGGACAGCCAGACCAAGCAGGCCGCCCGCGGCCACACCCGTCATCGCGCCGAAGAAAAGGCTCGGGGCAAAGATACCGCCGCAGCCGCCAAGCCCGTAGCAGACCGAGGTCGCAAGCAGTTTTGCACCGAGCAGGATCGCCGCATCGATGGCGAACATCCGGCCATCGAGCGCTGCGGAAAGATCCTCATACCCGAGGCTGAAAACGCCGGTGTGTCCGGTCCCGATGAATACGGCGCTCCCGATCAGCCACACGGCCAGCCCGCCGAGGAGCGTCCGCACCCATGCCGGCAGCCTACGCGGAGCCTTGTTCCATTGGCGAATGCCCAGCGCGAAGTGCTGGAACACGCATCCGGCGACAGAAGCCAACAAGGCCACAACCGGAGTGGCGGCGAACACCCACGCCGTCGGCGACGTTGCGGCCTTGAGCGCAAAGGCCGGCTGTTCCCCCAAAAGACCGTGGACGACCAGGGCGCCGACAACCGAGGCAAGAAGCACACCGCCGAGAAGGCGGCTGTTGAGGTCGCCGATGATCTCTTCCAGCACGAACGTGACGGCTGCGATCGGCGTGTTGAATGCGGCGGCGAGTCCGGCCGCGGCGCCGGCGGCCACCGCGGGCCGGCGCTGTTGTTTGGGTTCGCCGAGCATTCCGCCAACGTTCGATGCGATCCCGCCGCCAAGTTGCACGGACGGGCCCTCGCGGCCCAGGCTGGCCCCGCCGCCCACCGAAAGCACGCCGCCGACGAACTTCACCCAGAGAACCCGCCACGGCACGAGCCCGAAATCCTTCCAGAAGGACGCTTTCAACTGGGGGATGCCGCTGCCCGCCGCTTGCGGGCAAAACGCACTCAACAGCCAGCCCGAGACTCCCGAGGTCACTCCAACAATCAAGAAACTGCCGATGAGAAAAACCGGAAGCGAGGAGTGGCTCAGGCGCACAATCCCGTTGTCGTAAAGAAGACGGATGCAAACCTGGAATGCGACGGCTGCCAGGCCGGCGCAAAGGCCGTAGATCGCAGTTCGCAATACCACGCGGGTACCCGGCGTCAGTTTCGCCATCCAGCGTGAGACGGAATCGACAGACATTCTTCCTTTGTCCTGCGTTTTGGCGCGCGCGGCAAGCGTGTTGCATGGCGAACCCGCGACCATGATCGTTCTGCGGAACCCCTATTGCCGGCGAAGTGGATTGCGAGGCAAACCCGGGTTACGGGAAACACCCCATGGCTCCGGACCATGGGCCGGTGCATTCTCAGCGCTGCTGGAGCAGTGTCACAAAAGTGTGGCCGCGAGCGCGGGCGGGCGGACGGACTTTTCGCTCGCTCATGCGCCGGGCAAACACGCAGGCGTGAACAGGCGGCAGAACGGATACTCACGATGGAAACAGCCTCCAAACAATCAGGAGCCGCACCAGCCGCATCGAAGCCGGATGTGGCGAAGGCGCCCGGCCTCGCCTCCGCATCGGTCTCCGACACGCTCGCGGCGCTCAAGGTCAATCCCGACACCGGGCTCACTCACGTCGAGGTGGACGTCCGCCGGAAGGAGCACGGATACAACGAGGTGGTTGCGCAAAAAGAGCACCCGATTCGCACGTTTCTGGGTAAATTCTGGGGTCTCTCGGCCTGGATGCTCGAAGTGATCATGGTTCTGTCGGCCGTGCTCCGGAAATATCCGGACCTGGCGGTGGTCAGCACCCTGCTGGTCGCCAATGCCGTGGTGAGCTTCACTCAGGAGCGTCGTGCCGCCGGTGTCGTCGAGATACTGCGCCGACGGTTGCAGGTAAGCGCGCGCGTCCTGCGCGACGCGCGATGGCAGGTCGTCACCGCACGGGAGCTTGTCCCCGGCGACATCCTTCGCGTCCGTCCCGGCGATATCATCCCGGCGGACGTAAAACTCCTCACGGGGTCGTTGACGGTGGACCAGTCGGCGCTCACCGGCGAATCGAAGGATTCGGACAAGGCGCCCGGCGCCGCGCTCTCGTCGGGGTCCGTCGTCCGGCGGGGCGAAGGCAACGGCGTTGTGATGCAGACCGGGGCGAGGACATTATTCGGCCGCACCACTGAACTCGTGCGGGAGGCGCGCCCCAGGCTGCACATCGATGCGGTGATGGCCAAG
>PMKA01000019.1 GCA_003157575.1 Opitutia bacterium | reverse complement strand
TTCCGGCGACCATTCCTGGGTCCACGAGTTCCATGCGACGCTGTTGATCGAGGCGAGGAGGCTGAATCCGAGGAAGAACGCGAAGAACACCGGTGCGCAGGCGGCCGGGTTGTCGCGGGGGAGGAACGCGAGGTCCACGCCCATGGCCAGCCATGCGGCCGCATTGCCCCAGGCCATGGCGAGCGTGATGCTCTTCGCGGAAAAATGGCGGGCCAGCGCCGGCGTGATAAAGATCTGCAGAAAGTTGGCCAGAAACGGAAGTGCGACAATCAGGCCGTACGACGCCTCGGAGAGGTGGAAGATCTCGGTCAGCAGCGCGGCCACGATGAAGTTCCCCGGCAGCCACAGATAGCAGAGCGGCGAGGAGGCGACGCCGTCGACGATGCAAAGCATCAATGCCTCGCGGAGTGCGGAGCGGTGCGCATGTGTGGTGGTTGCCTTCACTTCTCGGTTCCGGTAGGGCATGACCATAGAGCTGATGAACCGCATTGTTAAAGCGAAAGCGTTCCGTTCGGAAATTACGGTTGCCATTGCGCGGAGCCTGCTCGGCAAACATCTTGTGCGGGCCACTTTCCGGGGCGCGGAGGCGCGGATGATCACGGAGGTGGAGGCCTACGACGGCGAGCGCGACCTGGCGTGCCACGCGCGGCGCGGGCGGACGACCCGCAACGCGGTCATGTACGAGCCGGGCGGAGTGTGGTACGTCTATCTGTGCTACGGCGTGCACGAGATGCTCAATCTTGTGACCGGGCCGCGCGGATATCCGGCGGCTGTGTTGATCCGGGGAGTCGAAGGAGCGCGCGGGCCGGGTCGTCTGACGAAGGCGCTCGGGATCGGCCGGGAACTCAACGGCGCGGCGTGTTCGCCGGAAAGCGGACTGTGGATCGAGGACCGCGGGGTGCGGGTGCCGCCCGGCGGAATCGAGGCGACGCCTCGCATCGGTGTTGACTATGCCGGGCACGTCTGGGCCGCGAAACCATGGCGGTTTGTGTTGAGCGGGACTGTGTGGCCCGCCATGGGAACGGAAGGGGCTCGGGGACCAGTTTGTGAAGACGGGCAAACTGGCGGAGAGAGGGGGATTCGAACCCCCGATAGGTTTTAACACCTATGGCGGTTTAGCAAACCGCTGCCTTAAGCCACTCGGCCATCTCTCCGAATTGCGGGCGCAGGAGGCAAGCGCGGCGGGCGGAGGAGTGCAAGGCTGTTCTGCCTTGCACCGGCCGGCCGCGCTGACTCATGCGCGTCGCCGCCTGGATAACCACCGCGAAATTCCCAACAAGGCGAGCACGCCCGCAAACAAGGGGTTGACGGCGCCACCGCCACCGCCGCTGCCAGTGGTGCTGCCGGCGCCGAGGGAACCGGTGTTTGTGCTGTCCGAACTCCCCTTCGGGATCGTGCCGAGGTTAATGTCGTTGCCCAGCGTCATCGTCGGAGTGCTGACGACGGCGGTTCCACTGATCTTGCGAATGGCCGCGTTTCCGCTGTCGGCGACGTAGATGCTGCCCGAGCTGTTCACGAAAAGCCCCTTGGGCTGGTTGAAAAGCGCGTTGGTGCCGGTGGCGTCATACAGACCGGAGAGGCCGGCGACCCCGGCAACCGTTGTCACTGTCCCGTCCGTTCCAATCCTCCTTATTGTGCTGTTGCCGGTATCCGCGACGTAGACGGCGCCCGAACTGTCCACGGCCACGCCGGCGGGCTGGTTGAAATACGCATTGCTTCCGGTGCCGTCGAAAGACGCGGCGATGTTGTAGTCCCCGGCGAGCGTCGACACGACACCGGCTGGTGTGATCTTGCGCACAAGATCGTTGAACGAATCGGCCACAAAAAGATTGCCCGAGGAATCCACTGCCACGCCAGTCGGATAGTTGAAGAGGGCCGCGGTTCCGGAACCGTCGGCGTGACCCCTGACGGTTGATGAGCCGGCGACTGTTGTCACGGTGCCGCTCGAGGTGATCTTCCTGATTGTATCAGTGAAGGCGTCGGCGACGAACAGATTGCCGGAGGCGTCGGCGGCGATGCCCGTGGGGGCGGAGAACCATGCTCCCGTGCCCGAGCCGTCGCGATTGCCGCGATTTGTCGCGCTGCCGGCCACCGTCGTGACAGTGCCATCAGAGGCGATCTTCCGGATCGTGCCGTTGCCGGTGTCCGCGACGAAGATATTGCCGTTGCCGTCCATCGTGATGCCATTGGGCTGATTGAACAGGGCATGGGTGCCGCCCGCGTCGGTCGTGCCCACCACGGCAGAGAGGCCTGCGAGAGTGGTGACCACGCCGGCGCTCGTCACTTTCTGGATCGTGTTGTTGGCGGGGTCGGCAACATAAAGATTGCCTGAACTGTCCCCGGTGACGTTCGTCGGGAAGAAGAAGAGATACACACCCTGTGAACTGTTGGGGCTGCCCACATGACTCAGGTCGCTATTGGTTCCGCCCGTGGCTTCGGTGCTGGTCTCCGTATTGGTCGTGGTCACGCCCGCAGCAGTCACCACCGTCGTGGTCGTAATCGTAGTGGTGGTGCCGTTGGGAGTGGTTATTTTCGTGGTGGTCACGGTGGTGGTGGTCCCAGTCACAGTATCCGTCGTAACCGTCTTCGTGGTCACGCTGGATGCCGGCGAGCCCACCCGGACCATGTTGTTATCGGTGTCCGCGACATACACGCGGCCGGAGCCGTCCACTGCGATTCCTTTTGGATTGCTGAAGCGGACATAGCTTCCGGTTCCGCTTGCGGCGCCAATGATGCCGGCAGAGCCGGCGAGGGTTGTCACGACGCCCGCGGGCGTGATCCGGCGGATGAGCTGGTTGTTGGAGTCGGTCACATAAAGGTTGCGCTCCGCATCCACTGCAATCGCCGATGGCCCATTGAACGACGCACTCGTACCGACTCCGTCGGCATTGCCTGCGGACTGCGTGGAACCCGCCAAGGTCGATACGACGCCGGCTTGCGTCACCATTCGGATCAGATTGTTTCCCTTGTCGGCGACATACACATTGCCTCCGCTGTCAACGGCGACGCCGGAAGGCGCGTTGAAACGCGCACTGAGGCCCTGGGCGTCCCAGTAGCCGGAGGATCCACTCAGGCCGGCCATGGTTGTCACGACGCCCTCCTTGGCGTCAGTGGAGCTCAGAGTGATCTTGCGTATCGTGTCGTTGCCGCAGTCCGCGACGTAGATGTTATTTGCGCTGTCCAAAGCTACGGCGGCCGGCATGTCAAAGTAAGCGGCGCTCCCTGTGCCGTCCGAGCTGCCCACTTCTCCCATCATTCCCGCCAAAGTCTGGACGAGCCCGTCAGGACTGATCCTTCGGATCGTCGCATTGAATGAGTCAGCCACATAAATATTCTTGTTTGAATCAACAGCGATGCCGTAGGGATGCGAGAATTCGGCGCCCCCCCCGGTTCCATCAACCCCGCCGGCCCACTGTGGCGTGCCTGCAATCGTCGTCACGCTCCCCGTTGAGTCGATCTTCCTGATGGTGTGGCTTCCGCTGTCCGATTCGTAGATGGTGCCGCTGGCGTCCACCGCCAGGCCGTAGGGCTCGGAAAAACGTTCTGTCCCATGGGGCCCGTCCGCGTCACCGTAACTGGCCGTCGATGGAACGCCTGCGATCGTCGATGCCGTCGGGATGGAATTGGAAAATGCCACCTTGCGGATCGTCTCGTTGGCCGTGTCGACAACGAAGAGATTGCCATCGGAGTCGGCGGTCACGCCCATTGGCGAATGGAATCGAATGTCGGCGCCGGTTCCGTCGAAGTATCCCGGGCTGCCTGGAACGCCCACCACCGTGCTGACGGTGCCGAGCGTGACGCCATTTGTGGTCGAAATCGTAACCTTCCGGATGGTCTGGTTATTTGAATCCGCAATGTAAAGAACGTTGTCGTCCGCTGGGTCGACGATGAGACCGTACGGATCTTCGAACTGCGCCAGCGAGCCGGTGCCGTCGACGTGACCTCTCGTCCCGACCATCCCGGCCAGAGTGCTGACCGTGGCGATCGGGCTGCCGGCCGTCGTCTCCGAGAATGTGATCATCCGGATCGTCTCATTGCCGGTGTCGGCCACGAACAGGTGTTGGCCCTTGCTGTCGATGGCGATGCCCTGCGGCGCGTTGAAACTCGTGTCTGTGCCCACGCCATCGGTGCTGCCCTGCGTACCCGAGCTGCCGGCAAGCGTTGTCACGACACCATTGGTCGTGGCGCCAGACCCCAGGCCCATCTTTCGGATGGTCTGGTCGACCGAATCGGAAATATACACAGTCCGGTTTCCGTCAGCATCCTCGTAGACTGCGGCGCCGATCGGGTGCTGGAACCGGACGGCCGTGCCGATGCCGTCAGTTGAGCCGCTGGTTCCTGCCATTCCGGCCGGCGTGCTGACGACGATGCCGGCGCCGTTGGGGACAATCATGCGGATTGTTCCCTCACTCGAGTCCGGGACAAAAAGCTCGCCTTCCTTGTCGACTGCCAAATCCATGGGGGCGGCAAACGATGCTTCTGTTGTGACGCCGTCGGTGGTGCCGAGCACGCCGGTCTGACCTGCGTAGGTGGTGACCACGTAGGAGCCTCCTCCGGAGGGTTTCAGCTTGCGAATCACGTAATTGGCGTTGTCGGCCACAAACAGGTTCCCCGACTTGTCAGGGGATAAGGCAATGCCGTTGGGACTGTGGAAACGCGCCGCGGAGCCCAGACCATCGGTGCTGCCGACGTTGGGTATCGTCCCTGCCAGCGTGGTGACGGCATGGTCGGAGATACGCATCCTGCGGATGGAATTGTTCATCGTGTCGGCGATGTAGATATAACCCGCATTCGGCGCCGCCGAATTCTTCACCGCCCAGAGGGCGCATGGGTTGAAGAAAGCCGAGAGCGTGCCAACCCCGTCCAGCATGCCCGGGGCGAGCGTTCCGTTGCCTCCCACGGAGGAGACCGTAACGGTGACGGCTCCGGTGCTTGAATCGGTTGTGCTCACAATCTCCCGGATTTCGCAGTTCCCGGTGTCTGCCACGTAGAGATTGTCCGACGCGTCGGTCGCGAGGCCGTTGGGGGAATAGAAACGCGCGGCGGAGGTAGCACTGCCATTGACGTAACCGTCGGTCTTCAGCCTCCCGGAACCGGCGAAGTTGGTCACGGCCGTCAGAGCCGAATCGATCTTTCTGATCGTGTTGTTTCCGGTGTCCGCCACGAAGATATTCCCCTTGCTGTCGAGCGCGATCCCGTCCGGTGCGCTGAATTTCGCGGTCGACGGCGGACCATCGCGATACCCTTCGTTGCCCGCCGAACCCGCAAAAGTGCTGACCACGTAGCTGGGATCGCCCGACGAACTTGTGGAGGCCTGGCTGATCTTCCGGATCGTGTTGTTGTAGGTGTCCGCAACGTAGAGAACACCGGCGGCATCAACCGTCAGCGCCCCCGGCAACCGGAACGAGGCTGTGCTGTTGGTTCCATTGGAGCTTCCGAGGACTCCCGGCGATCCCGCGAGGGTGGTAACCGTTCCATCGGGCGTGATTTGGCGAATCGTGCAGTTGGCGGTGTCCGCCACGTAAACGTTTCCGCTGTTATCCACCGCGATCCCCTGAGGATAAGCGAACCGGGCGTCCGAGCCCGTTCCGTCGGCAGCGCCCTGGCTGCCCGCAAGACCCGCCAGCGTGGTCACGATTCCGGCCGGGTCGATTCTGCGGATGGTGCTGTTTTCGGTGTCGGCCACATAGAGATTCCCGGCGCTATCGGCCGCGACGCCCGTCGGAAACTCAAAGCGGGCGTCCTGTCCCGGGCCGTCGGCAGAGCCGTAACCCGCGTTTCCGGCAAGCGTGCTGAAAGTGAATGACTGGCATAGGCCCGCCATTGGAACCGCGAGCCAAAGGCCCCCCGCCAGAATCAACCGGAGTGACGATTTTCTACCGATGCACATTTAAATGACGGTCAGTCAGGCGCGGGGGATGGGCAAATCCTCAAGCCTCACCCGGGCGGAGCCTAAAACCGGAACGTCAGATCCATCTGGAGGAGTCTGAAATTCCCGATCGGGTTCATTTGAGGGATGTCCTGGTTGCTCCCGCCGGTCCCCAGGTTGTTGTTGATGCGGCTGGCGTAGCCGTAGCGGAGCGTGCCGATGAGGTTATCCGTGAAGCTATAGGAGAGCGCCGCAAAGAAACCCTCCAGATTGCCGCGCCCCTCGAAGAAGTCCGAATCAATCAGATTGACGTCCAGGGCGTATTGCTCGACGTGCTGCCAATA
>PMKA01000167.1 GCA_003157575.1 Opitutia bacterium | reverse complement strand
GATCTTGATGGTCGGATCGACCGCTTTCATCAGCGCCCAAAAACCGGTGTTATTCAGTGTGCTGACCGGCGCGGCGACCGCGGTGGCGTAGGTGTATCCGTCATTGGACAGGGCGTTAGTGTCGATTTCCCAGGTGCCGTAATTCTCGTTGCCGATCTCCCAGTATTTTAGCGCGAAGGGGGCCGAACGGCCCAAGCGAAGGAAGTTCCTGCCGTCGTCCGTCGCGAGCGGTGAAGCTGCGCGGAGCGCGGACCAATAGCCTGCCGTTTTCCAATCCGTGCCATAGGCATCCACGCCGAACGCGACGTCCGCCGCCGTGCCGAGCAGCGCAGAACTCGCGTTGGCGTATGCAACCCATGCGGCCGCCTGTTGCGGCGTTCCTGAGCCGTAGTTGACCGTTACGAAAGTCGCGGAGTTAAGGCTGCCGACGAGCGTCATGAACTGGCCGATCGCGGTGGACCAGCTCCAGGTATTCACCGTCTTCCCAACGCGCGGGTTTGTGCTGTTGGTGAAGCTGTAGCTCCGGGTCGAGCTCCAATCATAGGCGTCGGAACCCGAGCCGCCGGGTATCCGGATGACTCCGAAGCCCACAGTCTTCGCCAGCGCGATCGTCTGATCGTCTGCGGCCTTGGAGTCCCAGATCACGGAATTCACGCCGAATATGCGCGGGTCGACGGTGCGGATCGTCTGGGTGGCGTCGACGGCGACGGTGACGTTCTCGGCGCGGCCGGTCGCAACGAAAGCGAAGCCGGCCGCGAAAAGGAGATTCAAACTGATGATGAGGCGGGCCGGCGCGGATCGCCGCCGGCTGGAACGAGGGGTCATGGTGAGCATCGGATTGGAATTGTCCCGATCCTCCGATGTTGTCGCGTCGCAAACAACCAAAAAAGCGGACCCGTGGAGAAGGATGTGAGGCTTGGTTCCCGCAACGTGACGCCCTACGCCCGTTTCATTCAGGCGGCTGCGTACGGGGAGGGGAAAGCCCGACGGGTTCCTAATTGGATTTTTCCACCAGCTTCTTCCTTTTCGCCTGAAATTCGTCCTCCGTCAGCAGTCCGCGTTTTCGCAGGTCATCCAACTCATTCAGGCTCTTGTAGAGCGCATCTGTTTCGGTTTGCGGGGCGGCGTTTTCGACGACCAAAGGCGTGCTGTCGGTTGCTTTCCGCGCCAACACCGGGACATGGAGTTCTGGATCATTCGCATCCAGCGCCTTGAACACGATTTTGACCTTGATGTACCTGGTGAACGGGATGGTCGGCTCGTCATCCGTAATGCTCACAACCTTCAGCTCCTTGTGCAACTTGGCGCAATATGCGGTGGCATCCTCAAGTGCCTGCGTTCTCAGTTTGGCGACGTTGTGCGTGAACTTATTTTTCGCCGAGCGGGTCAGTTCAAAGGTGTCGTGGTCGAGGGGGACGATTTCGAGACTCGGGGTGGCACGGCAGGTCACTGCAAGCAGACCGAGGGACAACGAAAGCCACGCAAACAGGTGCAGTTTCATGGCGTAAAAAATCAACTCATCTCGGTGTGCTCGTCAACACCAACGTGGCGTGCGATCACGCCCAACGTTTCAAATGGCGCCAGCCGTTTGCTTATTCTAATTCGCGTTCAAGATGAGACGAACCAATGTTCCTTGTAGGANNGACAACACACTGAATCGCCTGCAAGCAGTCTCCTACCTCCTTGCCAATTAGTCTCATCATGAACGCACATTAGAATTGGCGCATGGAGGGCAAAGCCCGACAGGCTGTTGCTAGACGTTCTCCAGCAGCTTGTAGATCCGGGCGGTCATCTTCTGCGGATCGTCAAGCAGGCCGGCGGCGATCAACGCGTTGTCGAGCACCTGCTCGGCGACAAGTTTTGCCACCTCAGGCTTGGTTTCACGGACGGCGAAGAGGTGTTTGATGAGCGGATGCCTCGGGTTGATCTGCAATTCGACGCGCGCCGGCGAGTCGGCGGCGCCCTCGGGCTTCATCGCCTTCATCAGGCGCCGCATGTGGGGTGACATGAACTTGTCGGCGCTCAGTGCGAGTGCCGGAGAGTCCACCAGGCGGTCGCTCGTCTTCACTTCCGCAACGCGCTCGCCGAGGGCCTCCTTCAGCCAGGCGATCAGTGTCTTCGTCTGTTCCTCCGGCAGGGCGCCTTCCTCCGGCGGCTTGGGGAGTTCGCCGAGCTTCACGTCCGCATGGTCGGCGGCGAGGAGCCGTTTGCCGTCGAACTCGTGCACGTTCCCCATCACGTACTCGTCGACATTCTCGTAGCAGAAGAGCACTTCGAGGTTCCGGGCGCGGAAACCTTCCAGGTACGGGCCGGCCTCGATCGCCGCGCGGTTGGGGCCGACCAGATAATAGATCTCTTTCTGGCCTTCCTTCATCCGCGAAACGTAGTCGACGAAGGCGGTGAGTTCGCCGGCCTTGGTCAGCGAGGACTCGTAGCGGAGGAGCTTCATCAGCTCGTCCTTGTAGGTGGCGTCAAGCGCGGCGCCTTCCTTCAGATAGACGCCGAAGTTACGGTAGAACTCCTTGTAGCTGTCAGGGCGTTCCTTGGCCTCTTCTTCGAGGAATTTGATGAAGCGCCGGGTTATCACGCGACTGAGCTTCCCGATCAGGGCGCGATCCTGCGTGGTCTCGCGCGAGATGTTCAGGGGCAAATCCTCGCTATCGACCACGCCCCTGAGGAACCGCAGCCACTCGGGCAGGAGGTCCTTGGGCTGGGCGTCGATGAGGATCTTGCGGCAGTACAGCGCCACCGCCGGCTCCGTCCGCACAAGGCCGAAGCGCTCGGGGTTTTCCTCCGGCACGAAAAGCAGCGCATGGATGGCCAGCGGGGCGTCGGCGGTGAAGTGCAGGCGCAGCCGCGGCGTGTCGAACGCATTGGCCTGGAATTTGTAGAACTCCGTGTACTCCTCGTCCTTGATCTCGCCCTTGCCGCGCAGCCAGAGCGCCTGGATCGTGTTGACGCGCTTNNCCTCGATCTTCGAGGCGAGGCTGAATTCGGTGCAGTCGTCCTTGAGCTCGACGACGATCTTGCAGCCCCGCCGCTGCCCCTCGGCCTCCTCGACCGTGTATTCGCCGGAGCCGTCGGATTCCCAGACGTGGCCGGGCTCGGCGGCGCGCCACGAGTGCGCGTACACCTGCACGCGTTTCGCGACCATGAAGGCGCTGTAAAAGCCGACGCCGAACTGGCCGATGAGATTGGTGTTCTTGGCGTCGCTTTCGCTCAGCGCCTTGAGAAACGCCTTTGAACCCGAGTGGGCGATGGTGCCGAGATTCTCGATGAGCTCGGCCCGCGTCATTCCGACGCCGAAATCCTGGATCGTGAAGGTCCTGCCCTTGTCGTCCGTGGTGATGTTGATCTCGCTTGGCAGACGGTCGTCGAAGATCTCCTTTTCCACGAGCTGGAGGTGGCGCAGCTTCTCGAGGGAGTCGGACGCGTTGGACACCAGCTCGCGGACGAAGATCTCCTTTTCCGTGTAGAGCGAGTGGATGACGATGTCGAGCAGCTGGCGGATCTCGGTTTGGAACTCGAATTTTTGCGGAGT
>PMKA01000284.1 GCA_003157575.1 Opitutia bacterium | reverse complement strand
AGCACGGCGGCGAGCACCAGGCCGATCTCCACAGCCACGGTCAGGTCGACGACGACCGTGAGGATGAACGCGGAAAGGAAGACCGCGGCATCGCTCGCCGGCCATTTCGGAAGCCGTGCGAAATTGTGCCATTCGCCCATGTGCAGCGCGACGTTCACGAGCACCGCGCTGAGGGTGGCAAGCGGAATGAACTTTGCGAGCGGCGCCGCGACGAGGAGGATCGCGAGGAGCGTCCCCGCATGCACGATGCCGGCGACCGGCGTCCGGGCGCCGCTCTTCACGTTGGTGGCCGTGCGCGCGATCGCGCCGGTTGCGGCGATGCCGCCAAAGAGCGGGCTGACGATGTTGGCGATTCCCTGGGCCATCAGCTCCTGGTTGGAATCGTGCCGGTCGTCCACCATGCCGTCCGCCACAACCGCGCAGAGCAGGGATTCGATCGCGGCGAGCAGCGCGATCGTCAGCGCGGGCTGGAGCAGCGACTGGAGATTCGCCCAGGCCAGGGCCGGAATGTGCGGAACAGGCAGCCCCTGTGGGATGCCGCCGAAACGGCTGCCGATCGTCTCCACCGGCAGCGAGAACAGGGCCACCGCCACCGTGCCCAGCACCAGCGCCACGATCGAGCCGGGCACGCGCCGCTGAAGCCATTTCGGCCAGAAGAGGATGATCGCAAGCGATGCGACGGAAACCCCGAGCGTCGGCCATTGCGTGGAACCGAGGTCGCGGATCAACACCCACATCTTTTCGAGGAACTCCGACGGCACCCTGGTCACCTGCAGTCCGAAGAAATCCTTGATCTGGGTGGAAAAGATCAGCACCGCGATGCCGCTGGTGAACCCCATCGTCACCGGATAGGGGATGAACTTGATCATCGTCCCCAGCTTGACCGCCCCCATCATGAAAAGGAGCGCGCCCGCCATGATCGTGCAAATGGCCAGATTTTCCGGGCCGTACTTCACGCCGATTCCGGCGAGGATGACGATGAAAGCGCCGGTCGGGCCGCCTATGGAGACTCTCGTGCCGCCCAGCGCAGAGATGAGGAAGCCCGCGACCACGGCGGTGAAGATACCTGCTTCAGGCTTGACGCCCGAGGCGATGGCAAAGGCCATGGCCAGCGGCAGCGCCACAATCCCCACGGTCACCCCGGCGATGAGATCGGCCGTGAATGCCTCGCGGGAATATCCCTTCAGTGTGTCGAACAGTCTCGGTCGAAATGAAAACGATACCATTGAATTTGAATGCGATTTCGGTGTCTGCTCTGCCTTGCCTTCAAAATGAGATCTCCCACGGTCCTCTGTGGCGCCCTGCCCCGGCCTTTTCAGGAGCCCGCTTCCCGACGCCCCAGCGCCGCCCAGTCCGGAATTTCGACACGGCGCATGCGAGCAGGCTCCTACGGACGGATCGAGCTGGTCTCATCTTGATGGCGACCTGGAATTAACGCGATTCTGTGTGTGCCAGGGCCATCGTGCCGGCGCCCCCTCGCAATTCGACGCCGCGAAAAGCGGTCATGATCCCCTCGCAGTCGGACGCACAGCGGAGGGCGTCCAGCGCCAGTTGGTTTTCCGAAAGCCGCGCCAGCCCGGAAACCAGCGGCAAATAGTCATTGGCGCCGCTGGCCGGCACCGCCAGCAAAAAGACCATGCGGACCGGCTTGGCGATTCCCGGCCCCCAGGCAAAGGGCGTGTCGCTACGCCCAAATGCGAAAGCGAGTTCGCGCAGCCCGGCAAGCCTGGCGTGCGGAAACGCCATGCCCGCCTCCATGTCGGTGCTCAGCAGAAACTCACGGTTGAGCGCCTCATGATAAAACGGAAGCCAGTCGGGAACACAACCCTCCCGCTGCAAGGCGAGGCTCAGCTCATGGATGACGCTCGCCGCGTCCCGGCTGACAAGATGCGGTATGATCAGTCCGGCTCTCGTGAAATCCGCCAACGTCATGGAAACATCGCCCCGCTCAAACCGCGGCTGCAACCGGCTTTTTCCGGGTCTTGCGGACCGGTGTCGGCAGCGGCAGCGGCGCCGGCGTTGTTTCCGCGGGAGCCGCGATTTCGTCCAGCGGCAGAAGAAGATAACGCCCGCAGTTGTCGCACAGATAAAGATCCTTGGGCTGGATCAAACTCGCAGCGGTGCCTGACGGAACGCGGATGTGACATTCACGGCAGATGCCGTTGCGCACGAGCGCCACTCCTTTGCGCCCCTGCACGATCATCCTGTCAAAGTGCGCGAGAATTTGCGCGGGGACCGTCGCACGAAGCGCCTTGATCTGGGCTTCGCGGTCGGCCGACGCAGGCGCAGTCTGCAGTTGCAGTTCTTGCAGGGCATACAGATTCTCCACAGTCGTTCGCATAAGTGCCCTTTCTTTTGCAGGGATCGTGCCGGATGTTGCGGCAGTTTGCCTAGTTATCGTCGCACCAATGCTTTGGAGTCATTCGCCCGTTTCCTCCCAACAATCCGTGAGGAAGATCGGGGTATGTTTGTGCACTCCTTGCGCATTTTCCGCGCAACTTGTGCAACCTATGGAGCCGCGGCGCCACCGCCGTGTGCCCGCACAGGCAGCCCGGCGAGGGCGGCCCGTCTCCCTGTTTTCCCCAAAAAAGAAGCCTGTCGAAAAAGTCCGACAGGCTCCGGATATCTTGAAGCCGGCAAATACCGGCCCGAGCAACTCTCGTTCAGAATTTCTTCGCGCGGCGCTCTTTCTTCGACTTCCCGACCGGTTTTGCGCCAGCAACGGGGGCGACAGGCGCCGGTGTTGCATTGGCCGCGACAGGGGCGGGAGCGGGAGTCGGCTCGGCCGCAGGAACGACGGGAGCCGGAACTGGAGTGGCAGGAGTGAGATTCGAGGAGTCCATAGGATTCAGTTTGAACGGTTCAAATGCCGGAGCCGTGTTGGCGCCAGCGTGAACATCCCTCTGCATCGACTGTGCCGACAAGCACAGATAGCCTGTAAGTATATCTAATTAAAATACTTATAGCACAGCTCCCATTTTCCACCCAAGCCGGCGCTTTCCGATTCGGCTCCACTTGGGGCAATTTGTGCACGTGCGCGGGCCCGGACGTGCAACCCTGTCAGGCCAGCCTCCGACCGGAAGATTCGCACGGCTCAACGGGCGGCTGTCGGAACACAATTCCGATAGACTGCCAGTTCCCGGCCAAAAGGGCTTCCCTTGCGCGGGCCGTTCATCCACGATGCGTTTCCGCGTCGGCTACCGACGGCTCTTTCATTCCGCGTTTTCTCTGAAGCCCGGGTGACGGCTCCTGAACATCCTGCGCGAGTTTTCTGCGGGGCTCGCAGCCTCGTTTCGCAGGATCAAACATGTCACATCCAATTATCGTTCAGGGCGGCATGGGCGTCGGCGTTTCCGACTGGCGCCTTGCCCGCACGGTATCGCAACTCGGCCAGCTGGGCGTGGTCTCCGGCGCGCTGCTGGCCATCTTGTTCACCCGGCGGCTGCAGGCCGGCGATCCCGGCGGCGCCATGCGCCATGCGCTCGATCATCTTCCCGTCGCAGGCGTGGCCGAGCGTGTGATCGACAGATATTTCGTGCCCGGAGGCAAGGCTCCCGGCGCGCCTTTCCAGCTCAGCGCGCTTCCCTCGCTTCGGCCGGGCCCCGCGCTGGTCGAGCTCATCGTGGCGGCGAATTTCGCCGAGGTGTTTCTGGCCAAGGAGAATCATCGGGGTCTGGTGGGAATCAACCTGCTGGAGAAAGTGCAGCTTGCCACGCTGCCATCGCTCCTGGGCGCGATGCTGGCCGACGTGGACTACGTCCTGATGGGTGCGGGCATCCCCCGGACAATTCCCGGCGTGCTCGACCACTTTGCAGCCGGCGCACCCGCCGAGCTTCGCATCGACGCGGACGGCGCCCTGCCCGGGGAGGAGTTTGTTTCCACGCTGGATCCACGCGCCTTCTGCGGCGGGCAGATGCCGGTGCTGAAACGCCCGCAATTCCTCGCGATCGTCGGTTCCGCCACCCTGGCCATCACGCTGGCCAGAAAATCGACCGGCCAGGTGAATGGCTTCGTCATCGAAGGCGATGTCGCCGGAGGACACAATGCCCCGCCGCGCGGCCAGCTTCAGCTCACCGCCGCAGGCGAACCCGTCTACGGTCCCCGGGATGCGCCCGATCTCGGCAAGTTCCGCTCCCTCGGCCTGCCCTTCTGGCTTGCCGGATCCTATGCACGCCCGGCAAAGCTTGCCGAGGCGATTCGCGAAGGCGCTGTGGGAATCCAGGTCGGGACGGCCTTTGCGTTTTGCGACGAATCGGGGATTGCCCCGGACCTCAAGCGGCGGGTCTGCCAGCTTGCATCCACGGGCAACGCGAGCGTCTTCACCGACCCGCTCGCCTCCCCGACTGGCTTTCCGTTCAAGGTGCTGCAGATGGACGGCACGCTTTCGGAAGCGGACCGATATGCATCGCGGACGCGCGTCTGCGACCTGGGATATCTTCGCCAGTCCTACCGGAAGGCGGATGGCACGATCGGGCAGCGCTGCGCCGCCGAACCCGTCGACGATTACCTGAGCAAGGGCGGATCCGTCGAGGAAACCGCCGGCCGCAAATGTCTCTGCAATGGTTTGATGGCAAACACCGGCTTTGCCCAGGTCCGGCCCGACGGCACGCAGGAAATGCCCCTGCTGCCCGCCGGCAACGAGGTTGCCCAACTCGCGCGCTTCCTCCTCCCCGGCGCCGATTCGTACACCGCCGCCACGGTGGTCTCCTACCTGCTCAAACCCTGCGAGCCGCTTCTGACTCCGGCGGTGCCGGCGATGGCGACCTGACCGGCGCCATTTGCGCACCGGCGCGGGTTTTGCCTTCCCCTCGCGGGACAGACGCCCTATTGCCTTGAGCTCTTTTGGCCATTCCCATGAACACAACAATCACTGCAATCACCGCCCGCGAAATCCTCGACTCCCGTGGCAATCCCACGATTGAAGTCGACGTCCGCCTCG
This sequence comes from Opitutia bacterium, assembly GCA_003157575.1. Classification (GTDB taxonomy): domain Bacteria; phylum Verrucomicrobiota; class Verrucomicrobiia; order Opitutales; family Opitutaceae; genus Fen-1467. The sequence continues at coordinate 868 of PMKA01000284.1, read as the reverse complement.
CCTCCGGGACGCTCGGCCGCGCCGCCGTGCCCTCCGGCGCCTCCACCGGCGAACACGAAGCCCTCGAACTGCGCGACGGCGACAAGAAACGCTACCTTGGCAAAGGCGTCCTCGGCGCCGTCGCCAACGTCAAATCCCTGATCGCGCCGGCGCTCATTGGCCAGGACGCGCTTGACCAGGTCGGCATCGATCGCGCGATGATCGCGCTCGATGGCACCGCCACAAAATCGAAGCTCGGCGCCAACGCAATCCTCGGCGTTTCCCTTGCCACGGCCCACGCCGCGGCAAGCGCCCTGGGGCAGCCGCTCTACAAATACGTCGGCGGTCCCAATGCCAAGGTTCTGCCCGTTCCGATGATGAACATCATGAACGGCGGGGCGCATTCCGACGCGCCGATCGATTTCCAGGAATTCATGATCATGCCCTTCGGCGCGACCAGTTTCCACGAAGGCCTGCGCATGGGAGCCGAGGTGTTTCATTCGCTGAAGAAGGTGCTGAAGGAAAAGGGGCTTTCGACGGCCGTCGGCGACGAGGGCGGTTTTGCGCCCAAGCTGGCATCCACCGAGGCGGCGCTCGACGCCATCGCCCTCGCCGTGAAAAACGCCGGCTACAAGCTCGGCAAGGACATCGCCCTCGCCCTCGACTCCGCCGCGTCCGAATTCTACGACCCGGCGACCAAGAAGTACGTCTTTAAGAAGTCCGACGGCCGCAAGCTCTCCGGCGACGAGATGGTCGAGTTCTACCGCCAGCTCGTTGCGAAATATCCGATCATCTCGATCGAGGACGGCTGCGCCGAAAACGACTGGGAAACCTGGAAGAAGCTCACCGACGCCCTCGGCGACAAGATCCAGCTCGTGGGCGACGACCT
>PMKA01000115.1 GCA_003157575.1 Opitutia bacterium | reverse complement strand
CGCTTTCAAGCGGCGAAATCGGCCCATTCCGCGAAACTCCGCACGGGCCAGTCGCGATTCGTGCGCCGCGCAAGCCCGGCCAGGACGCCGCCGGGACCGAGTTCCAGAAATTCCGTGGCGCCCGCGGCTGCCGCGCCGCGCATGCAATCCTCCCACAGAACCGGCGAAACAACCTGCCTTACAAGCGCGGTGCGGATGTCGTCGGGCTCGGAGACCGCCCGCCCAGTGGTGTTGGTGAACACCGTCAGGCCCGGCCGGTTGAAGGGAATCCCCGCGAGAAATGCGGCGAATGCGGCACGGGCCGGCTCCATGAGGCGGCTGTGATAAGCCCCCGCCACGTTGAGCAGGATGACTTTTCTCATTCCACGGTCCTTTCCCGCCGCGACGGCGGCGTTGATCCTCGTCTTTTCGCCGGAAATCACAATCTGGCCGGGACAGTTCAGATTGGCCATCTCGACACCGAACTCGCGGCAAAGCTCGTCGACCTTGCCCCTCTCCTCTCCGATGACGCTGGCCATGGTGCCGCTGCTCTGCTCGCAGGCCAGCTGCATCAGGCGGCCCCGCTCCGCGACAACCCGAAGACCGGTGGCAAAGTCAAAGACGCCTGCAGCGGTCAGTGCCGTGATCTCACCGAGGCTGAGGCCGCACGCAAACGCGACATCCTCCAGCCTGCCCTGCTCCTTGAGGATCGCGTGCAGCGCCATCCCGTGAACGAAGAGCGCCGGCTGGCATACACGGGTCTGCGTGAGCTCGGAGTCAGGACCGTCAATGCAGATCCGGGTCAGGTCCCACCCGAGCACCCGGTTCGCCTCCTCGTAAATTGCGCGTGCGCTGGCCGAACCAGCGCACAATGACCTGCCCATACCGACCTTCTGGGCGCCCTGACCAGCGAAAAGAAGTGCACGTGACATAGCGGAAAAACGGTCGTTAAACCGGGCCGTCCGCAAAAAACCAAGCCTTAAAAACGATCCAGCTGCGGGAAATATTTCTTGTCCTCCGTTGACCGGGCTGGCGGAGCCGTGTCCCGGCGTGAATCAGGAGGAAGCGTCGCAGGCGGCGTCTCGGGGGGATTATGCGGAGGCGGGGGCAAGTTGGAATCGGCGTGGGGCGCCGGAGCCGCCTCGGGAACATCGGGCTGGAGAAAGAGCGGCTGGGTTGAATCCAGAAAAGGATTCGGTTTCGGGGGCGTCGCAGCTGCCGGAGGTTCCGGCGGAGCCACGGGCGGAAGGTCCTCGGGAAGCGTGAATCCGTCGTTCAGGACCGTCGGAACATCCGGTTTCGCTCCGAACAACTTCAGATCCTGTGGTGCAATCCAATGCTGGAACAGATCGGAGAACGAGCCGAAGTCTCCCGGTTTTTCGTCCAGGGACCGGGTCTCGCGTCCCTGCGCCTCCCTGTCCTTGCGGTCCTTGGTCTCCTGCGCCCTATACACGGAGAGCATGTAATTGGGGTCGGAGGGATCAGGCGTCTTCAACTCCCCCTGCTGGGCGCCGGCCTGCCTGGCGCGGCGGGTTTGCTGGCTGCCGGACAGGGGCTCCATCGCATGCAAAAGCCAGTTCGAATCCGTGGTGCGCTTGTTCTCCGCCGCGCCCGGAAGGGCGATCGCCGGCGGTGGCGTCGTCCGCTCTTCGGGCGTCGGAATAAACACCGGCATTGCGAGCTTCGGGCCGGCTGAAGAGGCGTTCGATTCGAGCGTGTTGTCTGTTTTGACGGTCTTGAGATCCCCTTTGATCTGATCGAGTGGCGGCGGCTCATCCGCCGCCCGGACCCATGTGCACGCGGCGATCAGCGCCCCCCCGGCTGCGGCAATGACAAGCCGGTGCCGGCGGGACTGCGTGGGCGCCCGGCGGTCCGTGCCCGTCCCTGGCGACTGCCAGGACGGGAGGGATCGCGAGTCCGGTCCGGGGCCGGCGCTGCTCTGAACGTGTTCCACCATGTCGGAAAACCGTCGCAAGCGAACGGGGCCGGGCCGCCGGCATCACGGGAAACGACCGGACCGGCGCGGACTCCCGCGGATCACTTGACGAAGATGCCCTTGAGATTCATGTCGAGCGCCTGCGGATTTGGCGAGAAACGCAGACCCTCAGCCTTGCTGATCTTGGCGGCCTTGATGAGCCGGTAAAGATCGCGGTTGAACGATTTTGAACCGGCCTCGTCGCCCGTCTCCAGCAGCTGCTGGATCTTCTCGAAGTGGCCTTCGTTGAGAAGATTCCGGACGGTCGTGTCGGCCACGAGGATTTCGTGCGCGGCGTAGCGCCCGCCTCCCTCGAGGGCGGGAATCAGCTTCTGGCAGATGAATCCGCGGATGGAGCCCGCCACCTGGCGGCGCGCCTGCACGATCTGCTCGGGCGGGAAGAATTCGAACACGCGCGTCAGCGCCTGCTGTGTGGTCGCGGCGTGCATCGTGGAGAAGACCAGATGGCCCGTCTCCGCGGCGGAAATCGCGGTCTCAAAGGTTTCCTTGTCGCGCATCTCGCCGATCAGGATGATGTCGGGGTTCTGGCGCAGCNNAGCATGGCCGCCATCGTCGAGCTCTTGCCCGACCCGGTGGCGCCGCAGATGAGGAGAATTCCATCCTTCGCCTTGGCGAGGCGGATCAGGATCTCCGGATCGATGTTCAGCTGTTCAAACGACGGAGGTTTGCTCTTCACGTAGCGGAAGACGACGCTCGCCGATCCGCGCTGATGGAAACCGTTCACGCGGAAACGGCCGATGTCCGCTGCGGCGTACGCGTAATCGATTTGGGCGTCGCGTTCCCAGGCGGGCAGGAAGTTCCTTGGCACCGTTGCGTCGATAAACCCCTTCACCGTGTCGCCGTCAATCGGATCCATGTCCACGGGCTTGAGCCGTCCGCTGATCCTGAAATACGCCGGCTTGTTGGATTTGACGACGATATCGCTGGCGTCGGATTCCACGGCGAGTTTCAGGATTTCGTTGAAGAGTTCGACAGGGTCCATGGGTGGATAAAACAGGGCTGTCCAAAAAAGATGTGCTTTTATAGGTGGGTCTGCTTTGTTCAGCAAGGCTACATTCCATCATTCTGCTTCCACATGAAATTGCGTCCCCTCACCGGCACTCTCACTGCGCTCGTGACCCCGTTCCGCAAGGAAAAGGTCGCCTATGACGACCTGCAGGCGCTCGTTAATTTTCAGATAAAATGCGGCGTCGACGGCCTGGTGCCCGCCGGTTCGACCGGGGAGTCGGCGACGCTTTCGACCGCGGAGCACATCGACCTGGTGCGTTGCGTGGTCGACACGGTGGCGAAGCGCGTGCCGGTCGTCGCCGGAACGGGTTCGAACTCGACCGTGGAGGCGCTCGAGCTGACGCGCGCCGCGCACGCCGCAGGCGCCGATGCGATGCTGGTCGTCGCGCCCTATTACAACCGGCCGACCCAGGAGGGGCTTTTCCGCCATTTCGCCCGGATCGCGGAGGCGACCGACCGGCCGATCATCCTCTATTCCATCCCCAGCCGCTGCGGCGTGGAAATCAGCGTGCCTGTTGTGGAACGCCTGCGGGCGGCATTTCCGCACGTTCGCTATATCAAGGAGGCAGGCGGATCGGTCGACCGCGTCGACCAGCTGAAGCTCGCCCTCGGCAACGACCTGGTGGTGCTCAGCGGCGACGATGCGCTCACCCTGCCCTTCATGTCCGTGGGCGCCGAGGGGGTCATCAGCGTCGCATCCAACCTGCTGCCCCGCGAACTGGTGAAGCTCACCCATCTGGCGCTCGACGGCGATTTTGCCGCCGCGGGCCGTCTTCACCGCCGGCTCTACCCGTTGTTCAAGGCGCTGTTCATCGAGACGAACCCGGTGCCGATCAAGGCCGCGCTGGCGGAGGCCGGCCGCATCCAATCGGCTGAGGTCCGCCTTCCCCTCTGTGAACTCGGCGAGGCGAATCTCGCCGTGCTAAAGAAGGCGCTGGCCGCATTCTCCAAATAGAGCTGTCGCGCAATGTCCCTCCAAATTCTTCTAAACGGCGCACGCGGCCGGATGGGCCTCGCAGTGGACCTCGCGGCGAAGGAAGCGGGATTCCGCATCGCTGTCGCCGTCGATATGGGCGATCCGCTGCCGGCGGATCTCGCCGGCTGCGATGTGGTCGTCGATTTCAGCACGCCGGCGGCGACGGCGGCATTGCTCCAGCTGGCGGTTCGGAATCACAAGCCGATCGTCATCGGAACAACCGGACATGTTCCGGAGGAGAAGCAGCGCCTGCTTGCGCTGGCCGCACAGGTGCCGTGCGTCTGGGCGGGCAATTTCTCGCTCGGCGTGAACCTGCTTTTTCACCTCACCCAGTGCGCGGCGCGCATCCTCGACGAAAACTACGACGCCGAGGTTGTAGAAATGCACCACCGCTTCAAGAAGGACGCGCCCAGCGGCACTGCAGTGCGCCTCGGCGAGATTATTTTGAAGGAGCGGAAGCTCTCCGCGGACGCACTGCGGCACGGCCGCAACGGAATCACCGGCGAACGCTCGTCGCGCGAGGTGGGGATGCATTCGCTGCGCGGCGGGGACGTTGTCGGGGATCACACGGTCATCTTTGCGGGGCTTGGCGAGCGGATCGAGCTGACGCACAGGGCGTCGGACCGCGGGATCCTTGCCCGCGGCGCAATGCGGGCCGCCGCGTGGGTGGTCTCCCGGCCGCCCGGCGTCTACGACATGCAGGATGTGCTTGGATTGCGGGATCCGGCCTGATGATCACAAGCATCCAGGGGACATTGACGGCGTCTTCGGCGTTCCTCGCCGTCGTGGAGTTGAACGGACTCGGTTATGAGGTTTGCGTTCCGACGACCACGGCGGAGAAGCTGCCGGCGCCGGGCGCAACGGTCCGCCTTTATACGCACGTCGTCTATCGCGAGGACTCGCAGACGCTCTATGGCTTCGCGACGGCGGAGGACAGGGATTTCTTCCGGCTGCTGATCGAAAAAGTGACCGGTGTCGGCCCCAAGATGGCGCTCAGCGTCATGAGCCGCCTTTCGCTGCCCGTCCTGCAGGGCGCAATTGCCGCCGGCGACGTGGCCACGCTGGCGAGATGCCCGGGCATCGGAAGGAAGACCGCGGAGCGCCTGGTCATCGAGCTGAAGGGCCTTTACGCACCGGCCTCCGGGATGCAGGCGGTGGCGCCGGAACACGCNNCACCGGCCTCCGGGATGCAGGCGGCATCCGCCGGAACCGTGGCGATCCCCGGCGGGGAGGTTGCGAATTCCCAGCGCGATGCGGTGATGGCTCTCATGGCCCTGGGCTACAAGGCCGCGGATGCGGACAAGGTCGTCCGCCAGGCCTGGATTGCGCTCGGATCGAAGGCCACGACCGAGCAGTTGATCAAAAAAGCGCTCGGCTGACTCCCGCCCCGCCACCGCCATCTGGATGAGGGCGCCCCCACCCTTCCGGGGCCGCGCTCGCGGGAGCGCGGAGAGATGACTCTCCGCGAACTTGCCGCAGTCTACCGCAAAGAGCTTCAATGGGGCCGCGCTCGCGGAAGCGCGGAGAGAATCAACTACCGCCAATTTTGCCACCACTGACAAGCTTCAATGGGGCCGCGCTCGCGGGAGCGCGGAGAGACACTTCGGTGAGTGCGACAATTCGGTTCATAACTCCGTGCTTCAATGGGGCCGCGCTC
>PMKA01000249.1 GCA_003157575.1 Opitutia bacterium | reverse complement strand
AATGAGCCCGCGACATTGGCTGTGGCATTCAATTGGGTCGAGGACAGCGGCGTGCCGTAGGTGATCGCCCCAGGCGCGGTCCAGGTGATCTGCGGGGTTGCCTTTGCGATCGTGAATGATTGCTGGACGGACACGGCAGTGTCGTAGATCGAATCGCCCGCCTGATCGGCCTCGATTATGACAGTGCCGGGGCCTGTGATGGTGACCGTGTTTCCGCTGATGGTCGCGGGGCCGCTCACAACGGAGTAGGTGACCCCAAGGCTGGACGTGGCGGTTGCGCCCAGACTGAAGGGAGCATCGCCGAAGGTCATGTTCGAAAGCCCCGAGAAGCTGATGGTCTGGGCGGCGCCGATGTCCAGGACTTGATAAACTCCCGGATATTTGTCGGTGGACGCTCCCACTTCGCCAAAGAGGTAGAGACGCGTGCCCTCCGCGACGAGGTTGACATTCCCGTAGTTGTGCTGGAGCACCCCGACTCCCGGAGTCCAGGCGGTGTCGAGCGAACCGTCCGCATTGAGGCGGAAGAGTCCGGGAACCGCGGTCCCGTTGAAACTGTCGAACACACCCGCAACATAAACCCGGCCCGACGCATCCACCGTGACGGAATTTACGACTGCCGGTCCCGGCAGTGCGCTGTTCGAGACTCCGGTCCCGGTGAAGGTGGTGTCAAGGGTCCCGTCGGCGTTAATCCTCGCCAGGCCGGCTGGCACACCACTCAAGGAGAACGAGCCGCCGACATAGAACTTGCCGCTCGGGATCTGGATGGCGGAAGTGATCAACGATTGCTGGCTGTAATCCCCAATGGCAACCTGCAGGGTCTGCGACGTGACTGGATCGTACACCGAATCGGAATATCCCCAGACCGGCGAGACAGTCCCGAAAACCGGGCTGGTGAAGGAGCCGTCGGTCGAACCTCCCGCGAGGACGTGATAGAGCCGGACATTGCCATCGACCCCATTGACCGCGACCAGGAAGCTTCCGTCGGAGAGTGCCTCCAGGACGTGCACACCACCGGTGCTGACGTAGTTGATGGAATTGTTCGCGTCGCGGGTAATGTTCGCGACGTTCGGGAGTCCGGAATAGCCGGTGACCTGCGATCCGTCCGACGAGATCCGCTTCAGGAGGTTTCCATAATCGTTGTTGAGGATCTCCTGGGCCGAGTACGACGGACGGCATACGATCAGATCGCCTGAGGGCATTGCGGTGAGCGATGCCGAATACAGATTCGATGTGTCGATGCCCGGCGAGAAGGTGGAATCGATGCTTCCGTCAGCATTCACCTTGTTGAGCATCGCCGCGCCCGGGGCATTGACATTGAATTCGTTGTCGGTCCAAAGCACGTAGACCTGGTCGTTGGACGCCGGGGCGAGCGTTGCGGCAGGCAGGCTCAGGAAGTCGTCAGACCCGGAGGGGGATGCCTGGCTCAGGCTGAGGGCCTTCGAAGGCATGAATTGGGCCAGGCCGGGCACCCAGTTGCCCGCGAAGTCGTTGAAGTTCCCGGCCACCCAGACACGTCCGTCGCTGAGAACCGCACCGGAGGTCGGGAATGACGATGCCGCCCAAGCGGCCGGTTGGAAGGCGGGGTCGAATATGCCGTCGGCTGAGAACGCAGCCACATGGCCATCCGGCACGCTGCTGGTCCCTGTCGGGGTCGTCACGGTATCGGAAATGATGTCGGGGACGTAGAGCCTGCCGTCGCTCCCCTTGGAGATCCAGCTGACCAGGCCGACGTTGCTCACAGGGAACGTCGAGTCGATGGTCCCGTCGGCGTTGAAGCGAATGATGCGGTCGCTCACGGTGACGAACTTGTCGTCAGATTGCATGACAGCCGCCCGGAGTGCGGAGGTGCCGAGCATTCCCGTTGCGGATTTCAGCGGACATGCAAAGGTGCTGTCGAAGGTCCCGCTCTGGTCCAGGCGGATCGCCACGACGGGATCGCTGGACGTCCCCTTGGCGCCATAATACATCCGTCCGATCACGACGGCATTTCCCGACGACTGGAGGAGGATGCCCCTGATCTGGTTGACGGTAAATCCGCCCGGCAGTGCAGACGGGCCTGCATAGGCCGTATCCAGGACTCCAGTACCCGAGAGCCGGGCGATGCCAGGGCGTGTCGTGCCATTGACTTCCGAAAAAGCGCCTCCGATGTAGACATTTCCGGCGGAATCGAGGACCGGCGCACAGAAGACAACCGAGTCGACGTCCGCCTCCGTAAACGTGGTATCCAGCGAGCCGTCAGCGTTCAGGCGGAAGACGGCCTGCGAAGAGGCGGCGGGAGCGCCCTGAGGCACATAACCGGCTGCGAGGTCCACGGCAGCCACCAGGACTTTCCCGTCAGGCTGAAGGGTGAGGAACCGGACGCTATGGCCGATCAGCGGCGCCTGGAAGGTGGCGTCAATCGCCCCCGTCGCATCTACGCGGACCACGGTTGTCGAATTGCCGACGTCGGCGCCGAGGATCAATTTGCCGTCCGGCTGGATGACCGCGTAGCCGACCCGCCTGATCCTTCGATCGAGCAGGAACGTCGGATCCAGGGCACCGGTCGCCTCGTCCAATCGCACAAGGGCTCCGACGCGTTTCCCTCCGATAACATCATAGGACAAGTCCATGAGCGTCCAGGGCATGTAGATGTGTCCGAGGCCGTCGTGGATGGTTCTTCCCGGGGATCGGTCGATGGCATCCTCCGTTACGAGCCTGGTCGAGAAGACGGGGTCGGCAGTGGAAAGGCCAAGGCTGGCCGCATTGCTGGTCGTGCTGCCGACGCTGTCCGTGACAACGACGGAATACTGGCCCACGGCAGATGCCTGCACTCCCGTAACCTGGAGCGTTGCCGTCCTGGCACCTGAAATGTCTGCGCCGTCGGCGAGGGCATTCNNTCCTTCTTCCACTGATAGGTCAATGGATTGACGCCCACCGCCTGCACACTGAATACAGCCGACCACCCGGCGGGCACGGCCTGGTCGGCGGGTTGCACGGCGATGACCGGTGCCCGGGGGGTGACCGTGATTACACCGGCGCCGCTTGTCTGCGATCCCGCGTCGTTCGTGACGATCACGGTATAGGTGCCGGAATCAGCCGCCTGGGCATCGCTCAACGTGAGCACCGGGCCGGTGGCCCCGACGATATCCACGCCATCCTTCTGCCACTGGTAATGAAGGGTGCCGTAGCCGGTGACTCCTGCAGCCACGTTGATCGTCGAGCCTGCGCCCGCGGACTCGGTTTGCGGATCCTTGAAGATCGTCGGGCTGGCGATGGAGGGAACAGCGAGCGAGCTTGCGAGCAGGGTTGTGCCTCCGCCGGCAAGGTAAACCTTGTTGTTGAACAGGGCAGCGCGGTACAGATTTGCCGTGGTCGGGAGGGGCATGCTGACCCAGTCCTCTCCATTGCCCGAGACCAACAGGCGGGCTGGAGGAAGCGTCTCTCCGCTCGAACTGGAGGCGGCGACCGTCGCCCAATATCTGCCGTCGTCCAGCAGACCCACGCTCAGAACGTCGTTGTCGAATCCTCCCGTGTCATTCGCCCAATCCCAGGTCACGCCGTCCGACGAGCGCAGGATGTTCCCGTACGTCGCCGCGGCGGTGAAGATCCCGTCGTGAAAGACGACCGAGCGGATGGCGTTGGACCGCGTATTTGTGAACGGATGCAACGTCCACGTGCCACCATCCGTCGATGTGGCCGTGGTCACAAAACTCCACCCCAGCGAGTTTCCGGTGCCTGTGAATCCACCGACGGCCACGAAGGTACCGTTGCCAAAGGCCACGTCGTAGGCCAGGAATGTGCCGGTGCCCGTGCCGTAAGACGTCGAGACCGTGACCGTCGCGTGGGAGTTCGCCGTCCAGGTGATGCCATCGGATGAGCTGACCGACGTGGCGGATTTTCCGACGGCGACCAGGATGCCGTTTCCGGAGGCGATTCCGTTCAGGTCAGCCGTCGTGTTGCTTGTGAGCGCCGTCCATGTCGTGCCGTTGGTCGAGGAGATGATGGTCCCCCTGCTTCCGACAACATAGGCGGTGCCGTTGACCACGATCCCGGCGTTCAGGATGGCCGCCGTCCCCGTGGAAACAGGCGTGAAGGCGGATCCGTCGGAGGAGGTGAGCATCATTCCTCCGGCGCCGAAGACGTAGAGATTGCCGCCGAGCTTGAAGAACCCATTAAAAGAGCCAAACGCCGGCGCGATATTTGAGTAGGAATAGCCGGACGGCTGGGTGAACGTCACACCATCGGTCGATCGAAGGAGAAGGCCTGCAGATCCGAGTGCGAAGAGGGCGTCGGGGCCGGCCTTGATCTGGTTGAGGGAGCCGAGCTGGCTCAGCGACAGTGCGGTCCATGTCGTCCCGTCGGTCGAGCTTGCGGCCAGACAAATGGAGCTGTTAAGCACGGACTTGCTGCCCACGGCGATAAACTTGCCCCCTGAGTAGGAGACGCCGTTGAAGCTGGGAACGTAGCCCGGACTTGAGAGGACAGTGCCCGTCGTCCAGGTCAGTCCGTCGGTGGACGTGAGAAGAATGTTGGGCGAGCCGACAGCGACAAACAGGGATCCGTTTGTGGTCACCGAGGTGAGCGTGCCGGACACGGTGGCCTGGCTTGTCCACGTCGATCCGTCGGTCGAACTGATCACGCGATCTCCACCAACGGCAACAGCACGGCCGTTTGCGTAGGCCAGGGAAACGTAGTTCTCGCTGAAGCCGACATTGGAGCTGCTCCAGGCCACTCCGTCTGTGGACGTCGCCATTCCGCCGTTGCTGCCGACCGTCGCGAATCTACCGCCGACGTAAAGCAGGCCGTTATAATTGCTCGACCCAATTCCGCTTCCCGCGGACCAATTGAGCCCATCCGTCGAACTGTAGGAGCAACCCAGCCCGACTGCGACGAACTTCCCGCCTGCAAAGATGACGGAATTGAGGAGCGGCTTTCCGGAAATGGAGCCGTCGGTCCAGTTGATTCCATCGGTCGATGTGCGGAAGTGCCCCATGCCGCCGAGGACGACATGGGTTCCGTTTCCGTAGGCGTAGCCGGTATAGGTGAAGCCGTTTGGCGTCGGGTTGATCCATTTCCAGCCGAGGCTCGGATCGGCGAGGTAGGAGAAGGCCTTGGGGAAAAATTCAGGGGCAACACCGGAGAATATGCCTCCCATCGTCGGATCGGGAATCTCAAACGGGTTGAACTTGCCGTTGGTCACCTGCGGCAGAAGCGCACGGAGGGAGAGCGAATCGCTGAACAAGGCCCCTGCATAAACGACGGGGCCGCTCGCGTCCTTTCCGAAGTTGACGTAGCCGTCCAGCGACTGCTCGACCTTGTCGAGCTTCTTGCGGAAATCGGCCTCCTTGATGAGTCCCTTTGCATCCAGCATGAACAAACGCTGCGCGCCTGTGGGACGCGAACGGATGAACGCGGAGGCCTGCCGGTAAGTCTGTATGAAATTCCTGAGTGAGGCCAGGGCCGCGGCGCGCTCGCCCGCGGTTCCCGTCTTGAGCAGGTCAGGATAGGTCGTCAGGACATTCTCGATGGTCAGGGTATTGCCCTGCAGCATCTGGACGACCGCCTGGGGGGAGAAATTGAGGTTGTTGCTTTGGAGGAAATGAAGAAGAAACTCGGCTCCGTTGAGCCCGGCGCGGCATGCGAGGACATCCCCGTAATCGATGGTGACGGATGCCGGGGAGTCAGTCTCGGCTGCGCTCAAGGTGAGCAAGAAGTTCGGATCTGTGACCAACGCCAGATTTGTCCGCGCCGTTTCGCAGGCAGGCACGAGGGTGTCATGGAGGAAAGCAAATGCCTCGCTTGTGTTGAACGCCGCGGGAAATATCGGGGAATTATCGGCGTCCTTGGGCAGGTCGGCATTCCAGCCATAGATGTCGCGGCCCGTTGTCGTCACACCGGCGTCGGTCATCAACGTCTGTGATGACGCCTGGTTGACCACATTGAGCAACTGGACCGCGCCCAGCAAAGCGGCTGCAGTCTCGTTGCTTGGATCGAGGGCGAGGGCTTGCTGGAAGTCCGACTGTGCAGTCGCGAGATCGTGCGCGGCGAGCGCGGCGCGCCCGGCGGCAATGTTGTCCACTGCAGCCTGGGACACGACACGGACGGCAATTATTAGCGCGAATACGGCTATGAGGCGTTTCATGGGGGGTGCTATTTGACGGTTGAAAAAGAAGGAGGCGTGGCAGCAGCAAGATGCGGTGGGGCCGTTTGGGTGAGCCGGCCGGCTTGAGGGCCTGTCAGCCAGAAATATTGGATGTGCGGAAGACCGGCGTCAGGCCGGCCTTCTGCGGCGGGCATGGTCAGTTCAAGACCGCCGTCGGTCCGGATCCGAGCTGTTGTCGCGTCGATGTCCGCCGCACCGGTCAGGCGTATCTTCACACGCCGCAGAATGAGCTCGCTCCGACCTCCCAGCGTGCGCATTGCCTGCAGGATCTGCAGTCCCTGCTCCGGCCAAGTTGCCGCCGGATTTGCAACCTCAAGCGTGACGCCGTCGAGCACGACGATCGGTCTCCAGGCCACCCTAAGAAACCCCTGGGTGCGGTACTCCAATCCCACCTGGTCAATTGACAGGCGCGCAACCCGCTCGCCAGCTGAAGTGAAGAAGCCCGCCCGCAGCCCCTTGGTTTCATGGCCGCCATCGAGCAATGGAGCCACAGCATCGTCATCGCGCGCCCAGGCAACCGCGACCAGAGTCAGCACGACTGCCAGTGTGGCACGGCGGATATAAAATGCGCAATAGGATGCCAGCGGTCGGGCGTTCAGGCCCGAAAAGGGGACCTTCGATGATGCGACAAAGCGATGTGCTGCGGCAACGTTGGCCGAAGACGTGGCTGGGCGATTGTCGAGCATGGCAGAGCTAGAAATACTCTGGTTTCAGATCCTCCAATTGAACCAGCGGCCATCTTAACTTCCGTAACCTTAACAAGGAAAGTCAAATACACTGAGGCCGAGAAATTATCACCGGGGCGTAACAATGAAGTAACACTTTGGCTGACCTCCCGCCGAACCTCGTCCACCACGACGAACCAGCCCAGAACAGAGACCACCTAATTCGCTGCACCAAGGCTGGCGGCTATGAGAGATTTGTCAAGAAGGTGATTGAGGGTCGATTCGTCTTTTCGGTTTAATTTGTCGAGGCAGTTCCCAGCAGCATGCTCGCACGCTTTGTGCTTTTGGACCGCCAAACGTCGATGTTTCTGACGTATGATTTTCGGGAATGGTCTGGACCCTGAGGCCTGCAAGGCGGCGTTGCAACAGGCGCGCCAAGTTATCGAAGCTCGCTCCAGGGAGATAACCGCCGCCACGAAACCGTCTTTTGGATCTCACTCGCTGCTGCGCATAAATCCGTCCCAAATGGCGCCAGCCATTTGCCAAGCAGCCCGCCCGCCTTCGCTCAGAGAGCTACGTCGTGGCCGCTGAATCCTGACGGGCCGCGTCGGAACCTTGGCGGAGACGGGGAGCACGAAGTCCGACGGGCTCCTTCGCCTCAGATCCGCAGCCCGAACGTGTCGATGCGTTTGCGCAGCGTCGTGCGGGTGATGCCAAGCCGCTCCGAGGCGCGCACCAGATTGCCGTTCTCGTCCTTCAGCACGCGCGTGATCATCTCGCGTTCCAACCGCTCGAGAACCGGCTCCCCACCCTCCTCCTTCAAGCGGGCATAGACAAAATCCAGCGCGTCATTGAGGCTGAGCTGGGGGATCGCTGGCGGCTCCAGGGCTGCCGTCGGCGCGTTCGCGGGCGCCGCGGCGCCGGCGGGCGGGGGCTCGGGCGCGGGGGCGGAAACGGGGACCGGGTCGACCGGAACCGCCGGGACCGCAGCCGGTGTGGAAACTACCGCCGCCGCGGCCGCGCCGCGGATCTCCGGCGGAAGGTCCTTGAGCAGGATCGTGTCGCCCTGGGCGATGACGGCGCTCCGGTAGATGACGTTCTCGAGCTCCCGCACATTGCCCGGCCATTGGTGCCGCAAAAGAACGCCCATCGCTTCGACCGCAACCTTCTTGACCCGCGTCTTCTTCTGTTTCTCGAGGGTCTGAAGCATGTAGTCGACGACCTGGGGAATGTCCTCGAGCCGCTCCCGGAGCGGCGGCATCCGGATGCGCACGACGTTGAGACGGTAATAAAGGTCCTCGCGGAAGGTCCGGGCTTTCACGATTTCCTCGAGGTCCTTGTTGGTGGCGGCCAGGACGCGCACGTCGACCTTGATCGTCTCAGTGCCGCCGACGCGCTGGATCTCCCCCTCCTGAAGCACCCGCAGAATCTTGGTCTGCACCGCAAGCGCCATGTCGCCGATCTCGTCGAGGAAGATAGTGCCGCCGTCGCATAGCTCGAATTTGCCGATGCGCTGGGCGGTCGCCCCCGTGAACGATCCCTTCTCGTGTCCGAAAAGCTCGCTCTCGATCAGATTCTCTGGAATCGCCGCGCAGTTCACCGCAATGAACGGCCGCGTCGCACGATGACTGTGCTGGAAGATGCCGCGCGCCACGAGCTCCTTGCCGGTTCCGCTTTCCCCGGTGATCATCACGGTGACGTCGCTTGCGGTGACCTGGCCGATCGTCTTGAAAACCTCCTGCATCGCGGCGGAACTGCCGACGATGCCCTCCTTGTAGTCCTCGGTGTTGATCGTCGGCTTGTATTCGCCGGCAGCCCGCAGATCGGCATGCGTCTTCATCGCGTTCGCCGCGAGGGTGAGCACCTTCTGCGGATCGAACGGCTTCATGATGTAGTCGAACGCGCCGTACTTCATCGCCTCGATGGCGGTCTGCGCGGTGCCGAACGCGGTCATGAGGATGACCAGCTGCCGGGGATTGATGGAGCGGATGTGCTGCAGCGTCTCGATCCCTCCCATCCCGCCCATGCGGATGTCGAGGAAGATAAGGTCCGGCGCACCGCGCCTCACGGCCGCAATCGCTTCCTCGCCGCTCGCGGCGGCGGTGGTGATGTAATCGCGGGAGGACAACACCCGCGAAAGCGAGTACCGGATCTCGGAGTCGTCGTCGACGATGAGAATCGTTGGTTTGGAGGCCAGCATGGGCAAAAACGATGAAACAGCCTCAGGCGGAGATAATCGATTAGCATTCCGCCCGAAACGGGCCTTATTTAAGGCAAATGCTAGGATGGTCAATTAACTTGTTCCGCGTGTTCCGCATCCGCCTGGCCGTTCACTTCTCGTTCCTGCTGCTGGTCGCCTGGGCCGCATGGGCCGGATGGACGGAGAACCCGACGGAGCGCTGGGCGGGGCTGACGCTCGACCTTGCCCTCATCGCGCTGCTGTTCACGTGCGTCGTTCTGCACGAGCTCGGGCATTGCCTGGTGGCCCGGCATTACGGGATCGGCGTGTCCCGCATCCTTTTGCTTCCGATCGGCGGCATGGCCGAGTTCGACTCGATCCCGCGGCAGCCGCGACGCGAGCTGCTGATCTCGCTGGCCGGTCCGGCGGTCAATTTCTCAATTGCTCTTCTTCTGCTGCCGTTCGTTCCCTGGCCGGGCGAGTGGAACAGCGGCACGATCGAATTCAGCGCAGCCGGCCTGGCGGATTTTGCGCTCCGGCTCAACCTTATCATGGGCGCCTTCAACCTGCTCCCGGTGTTCCCGATGGATGGAGGGCGCGTCCTTCGGGCGATCCTCGCGACGCGCTGCCCGTATCTCAAGGCGACGTTCTGGGCCGCGACCGTCGGAAAGGCCATCGCCCTCCTGGTCGTCCTCGGAGCCGTCTGGTGCGCCGTGTTCGAGAAGCAGCAATACCCGCTGTTGGTGTGCCTGTTTCTGTTCATCGCGATCGCCGGCGAACTCGAGTACCGCGCGGTCAGGCGCCGGGAATTGCAGAAGGCCCAATGGGAATCGCTCATCCGCAACCTCTACGGACCCGGGAACGCCGGGGATGCCGTGCCCGCCGACTATCTGCACGGGCCGAATTAGGAGTGACCACACGCGCTGG
>PMKA01000437.1 GCA_003157575.1 Opitutia bacterium | reverse complement strand
CCCTACATCCGGCTGCATCGTTCCGGATAAGCCGCACCGCGGCTGAGACAGCAACCAAAGGTGGAAGGCGCTGCGCCACCCTTCTCATGAGGCTGCGGCATGGCGGGCCATCAGCGTTGCAGAGCACTTGGCGGTGACAGCCCGCCTGCCTTCGGCGAGGCCATCTCCAAGTATGAACTGGACGACGCCAGGATCGACGAGATCAACCGGGAGATCGAAGCCCGCCGTCTGAGTTAGGGTGCCCGAAGAAGCCGGGGCAGGCGGACCAGGGCGCGACGAGAACCTCGCGCCTCCACGCCATCCGCATCGTCGGCCGGCAATTCGGGATTGCCGCGGACGAAATTCTCCCTTTGATCTGCCCACGGTTTGTCCGGATCGCGACCGGATGTTTCCCCGCGCCATTAGTTCATCGGTAGAACGCGAGNNCCGCGCTCGGCGCGCTCGCGGCGGACCTCGCGGCCGGCAATCTGATCGAAGCTCCGCTCGTTTGGCCCGACGTGCTGGAGATCGCAGACTAACTCAGCGAGAAACACATGAACAAGATAGCGTTGGAGAAGGTCGGACCACGGAACCTGGCCGAGTGCGGTATTGGCTGCCTTGTGAACCCCAGGAGCGAAGGGTAAGGGAATGCCTTGGGCGACGGTTCGCCGGGAGGCCCGCCCTCCGGGAAAACGGCGGTGACGGTGCACCGCCCTCCAAGCGGATGCCACTCGCTCACGCTCGCAGCTACCAGACGGATGCCACTCGCTCACGCTCGCAGCTACGGGACGGAGGCCACTCGCTCACGCTCGCAGCTACCAGACGGAGGCCACTCGCTCACGCTCGCAGCTACGGGACGGAGGCCACTCGCTCACGCTCGCAGCTACCAGACGGATGCCACTCGCACACGCTCGCGGCTACCAGCCGGAATCCACTCGCCGTTTCGAAGGGCTCACGCTCGCAGCTACAGGACGGAGGCCACTCGCTTACGCTCGCAGCTACGAGGAGTGGAGGCCTCAGCTGCGGAATCTAGGACGAATTTTTGGCGTCGGCGGGCGGAGGCTGGAGGGGAAGCTCCAGGATGAAAGTGGCGCCGCGGCCGACGCCGTCGCTGTGCACGCTGAGCGAGCCGCCCATCTGCTTCGCCGCCAGCGCCCCGCTGTGAAGCCCGAAACCGTGCCCGCCCTTGCGCGTCGTGAACCCCTGGGAAAAGATCCTCGTCAGGTTCTCGGGCGCAATGCCGATGCCGGTGTCCGTCACCTCGATCTTGACATGGTCCGGGCCGGAGAGCTTCGCCCGCACGGTCACGCGTTTCTCCGGAAGGTTTGTCTCCTCGCACGCGTATTTCGCGTTGTGCAGAAGGTTGACGATGATCTGCAACAACGAGTGCTTGTCCACCGACATGGTCAGCGCCTTGTCATAATCGCGTTCCACGCTGATCCCGTGGCGGGAATAGGCGCCGCCATGGATCTTGAAGGCGTCGTCGACCATCTCGGAAACGTTCACCATCTCCACGACGCCTGAGACGCGGGCGTAGTTCTGCTGCATCGCCACGATCTCCTTGATATGGTCGACGTTCAACATCAGCCCCTTCAACTCCTTTTCCAGTTCTGCCCGCTCCTGCGCGAGGTATCCCGCCAGCTGTTCCATGTAGGCGGGCACCTTGCGCCCGCGATCGTCCTCGGTGAGGAAATGGGCCAGGTTTGGCCCCTGGTCCCGGATGAGTTTGGCAAGTTTCGCGACGCCCTCGCCCTTGGAGGTGCGGAGCCTTTCGGCGACCACCCCGGCGGCGACGTTGACGCTGTTGAGCACGTTGCCGACGTTGTGCAGCACGCCGGTCGCCACCTCGGCCATCCCGGCGGTGCGCGATGCCAGCAGCAGCTGGCGGTGGAGCATGTCCAGTTTCTGTTCGGATTCCTTTTGCGAAGTGATTTCCACGCCGATTCCAACCAGCCCGACGACCTCTCCCGCCTGGTTCCGCAAGGGCAGCTTGCTGGTCAGCAGCCAGCGTTTGTTTCCCGCCTGGTCGACGACGATTTCCTCGCGGTTCAGGACCGGCTTGCCGGACTGCATCACGGCCTGGTCATCTGCGGCGAACTTTGCCGCGATTTCCTTTGGAAAGAACTCAAAGTCGGTCTTTCCCAGGACCTCGGCCTCGGTCGCGAACCCCATGTTTTTCAGGTCACCCGAATTCGAGAGGGTTTTCCGGCCGGCGGCATCCTTCGTGTATACGGCCGCCGGAAGGTTGTCGATCAGCGTGCGCAGCAGCAAACGTCCCTGGAACAGCTCGGCGTTCTTTTGGGAGAGCTCGGAGGTGCGCACCTGGACCCGTTGCTCCAGCTCGGCATTGAGCTTCCGGTAGCGCTCCTCGCTTGCGGTGAGGGCCGCCGACTTTTCGGTGGTCTCCGCGATTTGCAGGCCGAGCTGTGCGTTGATGGCGTTGAGCTCCCGCGTGCGGTCCGTCACGACCCGCTCCAGCCGCATCTTCTCGCGGCGTTCGAGGTACGACGAAAGCCATGCGGCGAATCCCACGAAGCCGAGCGCTCCGAGCACATAAAGAACCCACGCCAGGGGCGTACGGTACCAGGGAGGGTTTACGGAGAACGCCATGAGCGCCTCCTCGCCGATCACCGTCCCCGACACGGGGCGCACGTGGAAGACATAGGAGCCCTCCTTCAGGCGGCTGAACGCGGCGGACCCAACATTGCCCGTCGAGACCCACTGGTTCACCGCACCCTCAAGCATCACCTCGAAGTTGACGGAGGAGCCAAACGGATTGGCGGGCGCCGCAAAGTGGATGACAATCGAATTGTCTGCGTAGGGAAGCGGGCTCAGGGCCGGCCCCGGCGAGAAGAGCTGCCGGTTGCTCGCGGAAAACTGCACCGACGTTATCATCGCCTTCGTCGAAACGACGGGCGGGTTCGGCATGCGGGGATCGAAGCGGGAGAGCCGCTGCTTCCCCCACATCCAGACGACGCCGTTGTCTTCCATCGTGAACTCGTTGGGTTCAAAACCCACATCGACCGTCTCCACCGACCGCCGGCCCCCGCTGAGAAACCCATTGAGGACGCGCGCCTTGCCATTGGACGTGAACCAGAGCCGGCCGGCCGCGTCGATCGTCGGGCGGCCGACCCAGGCCGTGACTTCGGGAAAGCGCGTCAGGAGATCCGTGTCCTCGACAAACCGGCGTGAGACATCGTCAAAACGGCTGATATGGTTGGGCGTGTTGAAGCGGGCGGCGCCATCGATCACGAATATCTGCACCCAGCCGTCGGTCAGCCCGTCGGCCGTTCCAAAAAATCCGATGGACGGCGTGCCGTCGTGCAGTTCCATCCGGCCCACGCGGCTGGAGCCCATTTCCAGCCAGACCACCCCGGCCGAGTCCGCGACTCCGTTGTAGGTGTCGCCCAGCCCCTGCATCGGTATCCGCCGGATCTTGTATCCGTCGGGCGTCTTCCGTATCCAGCCGCATTCGTTTCGGGCGACGTAAAACAAGCCGTCCTTTGACGACGTGATTCCCACCCGGGCATTGGCGATTTCATTGGCGATTCCCTTCCAGCCGGAGGCTTCCCTCACGAAGATTCCAGTTTCGTTGGATGCGAACAACTGGCCTTCGACATCCGTCAAGGTGAACAGGTACCGCCCGGGCGGCATGTCCTCTTCGAACCGCTCCAGGCGGCCGGCGTTGTCGTAGACGCCCCGCATGGCCCTGCCGTCAGCCATGAACCAGAGCTTGCCGTCGTGCCGCACGGGCTTGGCGTAAGCGAGTCCACTTGCGAGCAGGGGCTCGAAGTGCGAGAGGGGCGACGGGAATTCCACGCGGGCGACGCCGTCGGTCAGCAACGCCCACAGCACGCCGGAAGCGGAATATACAAGCCGCTGCACCCGCCCAAAGCGGTGATCGAGGGTGCGGTCCAGAACCTGAACGGCCTGTCCTTCGCGGTCGAAGAAGACGATGCCGACGGTGTCGATGGCCGCGGCAAAGAACCCATCCCCGGCCGGGCACACGTCCATGATGCGGTGGCTGGCGTCCCCGAGACCGCGGGTCTTGAAATTCGTAAAGGCTGTGCCGTCGAAGAGCCTCAGGCCGCCGCCGTTGGTTCCGACGAGCAGATGACCCGGGCCAAAAGGAGTCCCGCAGGACACGCAATCGCTGGCCACGGTGCTTTCAGCGGAGACCCGGGCCGCGGGTCCGTCCGCTCTCAGCCGATAAAGGTCGCCTGAAGCCTGGCTGCTGACAAACACGTGTTTGTCGAGGGCCACGATCCGGTCGATGCTGCTGACATGTCCCGTCACGCGGGTCGCCTGGCCGGGACGCCAGGCAACGATTGCGCCGCTGCCGCCGTACCAATACCAGGTGTCGGGGAAAGCCGCCACATCGATGAGGACCGAGCCGCGAAGGGACTCATCCGCCGGGAATTCCGCGGCCTTCACAAAATGCCAGCGTGCGTCCGCGCCCAGTTCGACGCGTGAGATCTGCCCCATGGAGCCCGTGTAGATCTGGCCATCGTCATCCACGGCAACCTGCGCGGAGATGAAACTGCCGTCTCCCTCCGGTCCCTGGAAAGACTCCCAGCGAATTCCGTCCCCGAATGCGATCTCCCGCTGCGAAACGACGAGTATCCGGCCGTCGGGCATCAGGTGCAGATCGGTCGGGGGAGTGCTAAGGCCCATGGCCTCGGAGCCGAGCACGACAAATGACGGGGCGCCCGCCTCGACCGCGCCGGATGGGGCGGAGGGAATGGCCGGAAAGACGTTTCCCGCACCGCCGAGGAGCATGGCGGCCGCCCAAAAGCAGGCCTGGAATCCGCGGCCCAGACGCGGGATCGTCCAGCCCCGGTAGCTCATCGTTCCGGCGGCAGTATCACGGCGCGACGCCATCGAGGATCGCCGGACGGAATATGGCGAAAGAGCCCTGCCTCCAAGAGACGGGCAGGCAGACGGGCCATCGCCGGGAAAAGGCGACGGAATTGGGGGTGTTAAGGACACGGGAGTCTATACATTGGATCGGCCGGCATCTGGCAACAATTAGTGCTTTTTAGATGGTTTTTTGACGAATTCCGGCGGAACTGCCGGTGATCGCGGCGGGCGGCGGGCAATAGCGGTCTTGCGTCTGAGGGGATATTCGTGCGCATTGCGGTGAAGCATCAGTCACCTCTATGGCCGGCAGGAAACACAGCTCCCTAGACCGCGTGCTCGGAAGGCTGGACACGCTGGATTCGGTCAATCTCTCCAATCTCGTCCAGCGCCTCGCGCGCGAACGGGGTTTGTTCGAGGCGATATTCAACACCATCCACGAGGGGATTCTGGTCATCAGCGCCGCCGGCGTGATCGAGTACGCCAACGCCGCCGCCGGCCGGCTCATCGGGCTCAGCGAAGAGGAGCTGGCGGGGGCGACGCTCTGGCGGCTGGTCCCGGGGCTGCATTCGTCGCTGGAGGCCTCGCTGGCGGACGGAAGCGTCGTGCCGGTGGTCGCGCGCGAGATCGAGCTCACGTATCCGCAGCCGCGCGTCATCCGGCTCTACATGGTTCCGTTCCAGGTCGAGGGGGTGTGCGAAAAATCGCGGCGGTTCACCGTCATCCTCGCCGACGTCACGAGGGAGAGGCAGAGCACCGAGCGTTTGATCGAGGACGAGCGGACGTCGTCGGTCCTGCTTCTGGCGGCGGGAGTGGCCCATGAACTGGGCAATCCGCTGAACTCGCTGACGATCCACCTGCAGCTCATCGAACGGAAGCTGAAGAAATTGAAGGGACCCCGCGATGCCGAGTCGCTGGGAGAGTCCATCGGCATCTGCCGGGACGAGGTCCAGCGACTCGACGGGATCATTGCGCATTTCCTTGAGGCCATCCGTCCGCGTCCGCCGGATCTGGCCGAGACAAACGTCGTGGACGTGCTCGACGAGGTGCTCCGGTTCCAGGCCGGCGAATTGCGGAACCGGAGGATCAAGGTGGAGGCCGAGACGCAGGCCGATCTTCCCGCCGTCCTTGCCGACCGGAACCAGTTGAAACAGGTGTTTTTCAACCTGATCAGCAACGCGATCGAGGCGATGGAGCCGGGAGGCCGGCTGAAGATCGTCTCCCGCACGGACGACGAGTCGGTCTACCTGATGTTCGCCGATTCCGGGGTGGGCATCCGGCAGGAGGAGTTCTCGCAGCTGTTCCAGCCGTACCACACGACGAAGCCGGGGGGGCACGGCCTGGGCCTGATGCTTGTGCAGCGCATCATGCGGGCGCACGGCGGGCAGGTCGGCATCGAGAGCAAGGAAGGCGTCGGCACGGTGGTGACCCTCTCATTCCCGCTGAAGAACCGGCGGATGCGCATGCTCAAGGGCGCCGGGCAGTGAGGCGGGCGGCCTTACTTCCGGTGAAGGGCCGCGTACTTTTCGAGCGCCGCCTGGGGCCCGAGGTAGGTGTCCCCGTTGTAGCTTGAGGCGAGCACTTCGTCCTTCTCGTTCAGCAGCACGAGGCAGGGAATCCCGTTCACGCCGAACTTCTGGTAGAGGCTGTCGATCGTCGTATTGCCCAGCCTGATGCCGTACCAGGGCATCTTCGTGTCGTTCATGTAGGTGTTCATGGCGTCCTGATCCTTGTCCCTCGACGCGAACAGCAGATCGAAATCCCCGTTCTTGAAATTCGCGTTGTAGAACTCCACCAGATGGGGGGTGAAGGCGCGGCAGGGCGGGCACCAGTGGGCCGAGAAATAGATGAACAGAAGGCGCTTTTCCTGGAGCGGCTGGGCGCTCGCTCCCACGCCGCCCGCCCGGATGAGGGCATCCTGGCAGCCGGCCAGGATCGACTGGTGAAGCGCGGCGGGCTTGGGCGTCGCCGCGCCTGCGGCGGCCTTCGCCTTTGGCGCGCCTGCGGCGGCCGGACTGGCGCCGGCGGCGGGCGCCGGGGGGCGGCCGGACACTTCCCGGACGACCCCGTTCTCAAATTTGACCATGGTGCCGTCGCGGTAGAGCCAGACCTGGCCGTTGGCCGTGTTCCGCTGCAGCTGCGGTTTTCCCAGCGCCTGCTCGACAGCTTGAGCAGTGTCGCCGACCGATTGAGCGAAAACCGCGGCGGGAAGGAGCAGGAGGCAGAGGAGGCTTCTCATGGAGGGCAGTTTTTGAGGTTCTGGATGGTCGGCGTGTCCAGCGGAGCTCGCCGGACATAGTTGGCGGGCTCCTTTCAAATGGCCGGTCTGTTTGGGGTGAACAAGAG
>PMKA01000451.1 GCA_003157575.1 Opitutia bacterium | reverse complement strand
GGATTTTCCGAGGAGACGCGACGCCCACGTCGCGTTGTGGCCAACTTGCTGCCGTGAGATGCGCCCCTACTATGTAAGAGCGCCATCCGACTCTTGCCAGCAAGGGCGGGGATGGCTATGCCACTGGCCACACAAGGAGATGTGCCGTGAACCCTCGCAAGACGCTTGAACAGATCCTACAGGGATCCCGCAATATCCGATTCGAGGATTTCCTACGGTTGGTTGAGGCTTTCGGGTTTCGGCAGGCACGGGTTAGCGGCAGCCACCACATCTTCTCGCGGCCGGGAATGGTGGAGGCGGTCAACCTGCAAGAGTACCACGGCCAGGCGAAGCCATATCAAGTTCGACAGTTCCTGAGACTCGTGGAAAAGTACGGCCTAACAATGGAGGAGCAGCCATGAAGGACTATCACATCAACATTTTCTACAGTGAAGAGGACGAAGCCTACGTGGCGGACATTCCGGATCTGGAACACTGCTCGGCGTTGGGCGCGACTCCAGAGGAGGCTTTGCACGAGGTGGCCATCGCCAAGGCTGCGTGGCTCGATGCCGCGCGCGCCGAGGGCCGCCCGATCCCAACCGCCCGCTACCGCCCGGCGGTCTACGAGCTGACTGGCACTTGAGCCAGATTTGTCCCATTCAATTGCCCATGAGCATTGCCGAACTGCCCATCACCATCGATCCGGAGGCGGTTGCCGCCTTCTGTCGCGATCGGGGCATCCGCAAGCTCAGCCTGTTCGGCTCGGTGTTGCGCGACGATTTCGATCCCGCCCGCAGCGACGTTGACGTGCTGGTGGAATACGAGCCGCATGTCCGCCCGAGCTGGGATATTTTTGAGCATGCCCGCGACCTCGGCCAGATACTCGGGCGGAAGGTGGACATGAACACGCCCAGTATGCTCAACCATCGCTTCTCCGAACACGTTTCCCGGACGGCCCTGCCGGTCTATGAGTGTCGATGATCCACGGATCCGTCTCCGGCACATGCTGGAGAACGTCCAGCACGCACGAGAGATTGTGGCGGGAAAGACCGAGTGTGATCTGGAGGGGAACCGGATGGCGCGAATGGCTTTGGAACGTGCGATCGAGATCATTGGCGAGGCAGCCAGCCGCCTGCCGGACGATCTGCAGCAGCGCCATCCCGAGGTGCCCTGGTGCAAGATCGTCGGGATGAGAAACTGGCTGGCTCATGGGTATTTCTCCGTGAAGCCGGAGCTCGTTTGGAACACCGCCGTCGAGCACCTCGCTCCGCTGGAGGAACAGATCAAAGCAATCCTGCGGCAAGACTTCGGCGAAGAGCCTTGAGCGTTCTCGCCTATTCTGTTTCCCTTATCTTCCACTTTCCTTGGCCCGCCATAGCTCGTCCGAGCGAAGGCGGGTCTTCCAACCCACCATTCACCGCCCCAGACCCGTAATCCAATAACAATCCATTTCGCGTAGCTTCGGCTGCTGTCCCTTCGAAACCTGGAAATCTTCGACCACAAGACGGCGCTCGATGCATCGCCCCCGACTGGGGGGCGTGCTGAAAGCGTTCTTGTGAGGCTCTTCCAGGTGCCTGAAGGGAGCGTGAGTAGACACGCTCCCTTTCGCATTTTTAGCATAGGCACCTCGGCAGAACCCCACGAGAGCAAAGCCATCCCGACAGGGCTGATGCACACGCGAGCATCAGCCTGTGCCACGGATATTTGACAACATCGCGCAGGCGCTTCTGCCAGCGCTGCGCCAGACGCTCGACGTCTCTGATCGATCCGATTTCTGCGTCGGTTACTTCAACCTGCGCGGATGGAAAGCGATCGATTCCCTGATCGAAAAGTGGCCGGGCAAAGAAGGGCGCCAGTGCCGCCTTCTTGTAGGCATGCAGCGCTTGCCGGAAGACGAGCTTCGGCAGGCCTACAGCCTCCAGCCATCGGAGGATGAGATCAGCAACCAGGTTGTGATCCGGCTGAAGCGGAGGCTCGCGGAGAACTTCCGTGCTCAGCTCACTTTCGGCGCACCTACCGACGAGGACGAAGCCGGTCTTCGCCGCCTCGCGGCCCAACTTAAAGCGGGGAAAGTTGTGGTGAAGCTTTTCGTCCGCCACCCGCTCCACGCGAAACGCTACCTCTGTTTCCGCTCCGATCCGGTCAACCCCATCGTTGGCTTCCTTGGCTCCAGCAATCTGACGCTCGCCGGCCTGTCGCATCAGGGGGAACTCAACGTGGACGTGCTCGATCACGATGCCACGGAGAAGCTCGCACGCTGGTTCGAGGCCCGCTGGACCGACCGTTGGAGCGTCGATATCACCAAGGAACTTATCCAGGTGATCGACGAAAGCTGGGCGCGGCCGGAGGCGCTTCCGCCCTACTGGATCTACGTCAAGATCGCCTACCATCTCGCGGAGGAGGCGCGGGCCGGACTTTCCGAGTTCTCGGTCCCTCCCGATCTGCGGGACACCCTGCTGGACTTCCAGTCAGCCGCCGTTCGGATCGCCGCCCGGCACTTGGAGAAACGCGGCGGTGTCATCCTCGGCGATGTCGTCGGCCTCGGCAAAACGCTCATGGCGACCGCGCTCGCCCGGGTATTTCAGGATCCTCCCCATTCGCTGGAGACACTCATCATCTGCCCCAAGAATCTCGTCGGCATGTGGGAGGGCTATGCCCATCGCTACCGCCTCATTGCGCGGGTCGTTTCCCTCACGCAAGTCCAGTCGGCGCTAACGGAACTCCGCCGCTACCGCATCGTCATCATCGACGAAAGCCACAATCTGCGGAATCGCGAAGGACACCGCTGGGCTGCCCTCCGGGACTACATTTCCCGCAACACCAGCCGGTGTATCCTTCTTTCCGCTACCCCCTACAACAAAGCTTATCTGGATCTTGCCAACCAACTCCGGCTGTTCCTTGGGCCGGAAGACGTTTTGGGAGTTCGCCCGGAAGAATATGTGCGCCGCGACTGCGACGGCCGGGTGGAGGAGTTCACCCGCCGACACCAATGTCCGGTCAACTGCCTCGCAGCCTTCGAGAAGAGCGATCACGCCGACGACTGGCGGGAGTTGATGCGGCTCTTCATGGTCCGCCGCACGCGCAGCTTCGTGGAGCACAACTACGCCCTGACCGAGTGCCCAACCTGCGCCGCCGTCCTTTTTGCCACGCACGATGGCTGCCCCAAGTGCGGACGACCGAAGGCCGCCGCCGATCGGCGCTTTCTGGTCTTGGAAGGCGGAAGCCGCTTCTATTTTCCAAAACGCCAGCCGAAAGCGCTCACGTTCCGTATCCGCGACCACGATCCGGATGACCAATATGCGCGGCTCTATTCCGACCGGGTCGTCGATACGATCCGCCTGCTCCATCTACCGCGTTACGGGCTCGCCAACTATCTGCGGCCAACACCGGGCCAGCCACCAGCACCGGATGAGGCCGCGCTGGTCGACAACCTTTCGCGTGCCGGCAAACGGCTGATCGGCTTCTGCCGGACCAACCTCTTCAAACGCCTCGAAAGCAGCGGTCACTCGTTCCTGCTTTCGGTGCGCCGGCACATTCTCCGCAATTTCATCTACCTTCACGCCATCGAACACGGGCTGCCCCTGCCCATCGGCACCCAAGACTCGGCGTTGTGGGATACTCGCACGGGGGATGACGACAGCGAGGCCCAGACCACCGGCCGGCTCTTTGGCGAGAATGAAGACTCAACCGGCCGAATGCCGAGCGGATCTGTCAGCGCGTTGGACGATTTTGCCCCGGAGGCAGCAGCCGGCTACCGTCTGTTGCGCGAGCAATACGAGTCCAACTTCGACTGGCTC
Organism: Opitutia bacterium; assembly: GCA_003157575.1. GTDB lineage: Bacteria > Verrucomicrobiota > Verrucomicrobiia > Opitutales > Opitutaceae > Fen-1467. Next base: position 10,840 of record PMKA01000451.1, on the reverse strand, counting down.
CGGGCGGACCTCTTCGTCGATGACCTGGCGAAGGACCTTCGGCGCGATGGCGAGCGTCTGTTCTCCATCCTCCAACTCGCTGGAGAATGGCGACCAGACAAAGACCACAAGCTCGGCGAACTTCAGAAGCTGCTCACAAAGACGCACCCCGGCCAGAAGGTCATCATCTTCTCCCAGTTCGCCGACACCGTGCTTTACCTTGCGGAACAGTTGGAGGCGCTGGGAATCAAGAAACTGGCCGCGGTCACCGGCGATACTGATGATCCTTCCGCCTTCGCCGGGCGCTTCAGCCCGGAGAGCAATCAAATCCGCGATCAAGTCCCCCCCGCCGAGGAACTCCGGGTTCTCGTCGCCACCGATGTCCTCAGTGAAGGCCAGAACCTCCAGGACGCGGCGATCGTCGTCAATTTCGACCTGCCGTGGGCGATCATCCGCCTGATCCAGCGGGCGGGCCGCGTAGACCGGATCGGTCAAAAAGCGGAGCAAATCCTCTGCTACTCGTTCCTTCCGGCCGATGGGGTCGAGCGTCTCATTCGGCTCCGCTCGCGCGTTCGGCAGCGCTTGCACGAGAACGCGGAGGTCGTGGGTACCGACGAAACTTTCTTCGAGGATGAGCACCACGACGACTTGATTCACGACCTCTTCACCGAGAAATCCGGCATCCTCGATGACCTGGAGGACAGCGACGTCGATCTCGCCTCGCTCGCCTACCAGATCTGGAAGAACGCCAGCGACGCCGATCCTGCGCTCCGCAAGGCGATCCCCGACCTGCCGAACGTCGTTTTCAGCACCAAGGGGCTGTCGACGCTCAATCCGAAGCTCTCGACCAAAACTACTGGGGCCATGGTCTACATCCGTACCGCCGACGGGAACGACGCCCTCGCGTGGGTCGACGAGACCGGGCGTGCCGTCACCGAATCGCAGCACGAGATTCTTCGCGCCGCCGCTTGCGAGCCCACCACACCCGCGCTCCCACGCCTCGCCAACCACCATGCGCTCGTCCAGAAGGCCGTTGTCGGCATCCAGACCGAGCACGCAATAATAGGCGGGCAACTCGGGCGCCCGGCGAGCGCCCGACGACGAGTCTACGAGCGACTCAAGGCCCACGCGGCCCAGGTGAAGGACACGCTCTTCGATATCAAGCCGCTGCACGCCGCCATCGATTCAATCTACGAGCAACCGCTCACGGAAGCCGCACGCGACCTCCTCAACCGGGAACTTCGCGCCGGCATCGCCGACGAGAAACTCGCCGATCTCGTTCTCGCCCTGCACGAGGAGGACCGTCTCTGCATCCCCAAGGACAACGGGCAGGCCCGCGAGCCGGAAATCATCTGCTCCCTCGGCATCAGCAAGGAGTGAACCATGCCCTTTGACTTCGCACGCGCACGCCCCCTGCTCCAAGGTTGCGACCTTCGCCGCCTTTTCATCGAGGAACTTGGGTGGGAACCGGCCCGGCAGAAACTCGCGCTACGCGCTGGAGAGGTGGACCATGCCTTCACGGCCATCGCAGAAAAGCGCGGATTCACGGCCTGGCTGTGCGAAAACCCAGACGGTTCGCTGCCGGACCACACCACGCGCCTCAAGCTTGACCGCGCCCTCGCCCAAACCAGCTTCGAACACTTGGTCGTGTTCGCCACGGCTGACCGGGGGCGCCAGTCGTGGATGTGGGTGCGCCGCGAACCGGGCCGGCCCCTCAGCGCCCGTACGCATGAGTTCTCGCGCAGTCAGCCGGGCGATTCCCTGCTTCAGAAACTCCAGGGGCTTTTTGTGTCCTTCGAGGAAGAGGAGGCCGGCTTGTCCATCACGGCGATCGCCGGCCGGGTCCGCGCCGCCTTCGACCTCGACCGTGTCACCAAGGCGTTCTACCGCGACTTCGACACGCACCGCATGGCCTTCCTCAAGTTCATCGAGGGGATCGCGGACGTCGCCGACCGCCAATGGTATGCCTCGGTGATGCTCAACCGGCTGATGTTCGTCTATTTCATCCAGCGGAAGGGCTTCCTCGACGCCGACCATAACTACCTCCGCAGCCGCCTCGCCCGCTGCCAGAAGGAGCAGGGCAAGGACAAGTTCTACTCGTTCTACCGCTACTTCCTCCTGCGCCTCTTCCATGAGGGCTTCGGCAAACGCCGGAAGGACCGCGCGCCCGACCTCGAGAAGCTCCTCGGTAACATCCCCTACCTCAATGGCGGCATCTTCGACAAACACGCCATCGAGGAGCGCTACCCTGCAATCCAGCTCGCAGACAAAGCCTTCGAGCGCGTCTTCGACTACTTCGATCAATACCAGTGGCACTTGGACGAACGCCCGCTCCGTGCCGACAACGAGATCAATCCCGACGTCCTCGGATACATCTTCGAGAAATACATCAACCAAAAGCAGATGGGGGCCTACTACACAAAGGAGGACATCACAGAATACATCTCAAAGAGCACCGTAATCCCGTTCCTTTTCGACGCCGCACTTGCCAGGGGCAAAGCGGATTTTGAAAAGGCCGGCGGCCGTACGGTTTGGGATCTCCTCCGTGAGGATCCCGACCGCTACATCTATCAGGCCGTGCGCCACGGCGTGGACCTGCCGCTGCCGCGCGACATCGCGGCCGGCGTGAAGGATGTGGCTGCGCGCACCGGCTGGAACAAACCCGCCCCTAGCGAATATGCGCTGCCAACAGAGATCTGGCGCGAAGTCGTCGCCCGGCGGCAGCGTTGCGAGGACCTCCGCCGCAAACTGAACACCGGAGAGGTCCGCGACATCAACGACCTCATCACCCTCAATCTCGACCTACGTCAATTTGCCCAGGACGTGATCGAATCCAGCCAGAATCCCGCGCTGCTCACGGCCTTCTGGCACGCGATCACTTCGATCACCGTGCTCGACCCCACCGGCGGTTCCGGGGCGTTCGTTTTCGCCGCCCTCAACATCCTGGAGCCGCTCTACGAAGCCTGTCTCGACCGGATGGAAGGGCTTCTTGCCGAGTGGGGCGAGCAAGGCCGGAAGGCGCACCCGAACTACCACAAGGAGTTCAACGACGTTCTTGTCCGCATCGCCCAGCACCCCAACCGGCGCTACTTCGTCCTCAAGACAATCATCGTCAACAATCTCTACGCCGTGGACATCATGGAGGAGGCCACGGAAATCTGTAAGCTCCGTCTCTTCCTTAAGCTCGCCGCGCAAATCGGGCCCGATCCGACGAAGGACAACCTCGGCATCGAGCCGCTTCCGGACATCGATTTCAACATCCGCACCGGCAACACGCTCGTCGGCTACGCCACGGCTGATGAAGCGCGTCAGTGCATGACCACTGAGAAGAGCAAAGGTGCGGACCAGATGCGGCTGGGTGTGCTCGGTGAGAGAGACGCCTACGCATCGTTCGAGGACAAGCTCCAGATTGCCGCCGCCGCTTTTCGCGGCTTCCGCGAGCAGCAGACGAGACTCGGCGGCGCCGTCACCGCCGAGGACAAGGCGGCACTCAAGACCCGGCTCAAGGCGTTGGAGGACGAACTCAACCGCTATCTCGCCCGCGACTACGGCGTGAAGGCCGACGACCGCGCCGCCTACGCCAAGTGGCTCAAGTCCCACCAACCCTTCCACTGGTTCGTCGAGTTCTTTGGCATCATCAGCAACGGCGGTTTCGACGTCATCATCGGCAATCCACCGTATCTCGAAATCCGCGAAATTGAATACGCGGTAGGAAACTACGCCTGTGTCGACAGCGGGGCTGTTCACGCTATGTGCATGGAGCGAAGCGTTTCTCTTTTGCACCGGCAAGGCTGCATGAGCATGATCGTCCCGCTGTCTCTCCCCTCCACGCAGCGAATGCAGGTCGTTCAGCTGCTGCTGGAAGAGGAGCACCATTCTTGGTATGCCGACTACGCGTGGTGGCCCGCGAAGCTTTTCGACACCGTCAATCGTGCCTTGACTGTCTTCGTGCTTACACCTGCCGGTAGAGGGAGGACATTCTCAACCAACTATCAGAAGTGGACCAGCGACGACCGCGACGGGCTATTTGAGCGCCTAAGTTACGTCGAGGTTTCCCGATCTCGCCCGGCGTGTTGGATTCCAAAACTGGGCGACCCACTTGAGAAGAGCATCCTTAGAAAGAGCTTGGCCGTCAAAACCACCGTAAAGAACTTTACAGCCAAGTCCGAGCACCGGGTTTATTACCGAACGACGGGCGGACTTTATTGGAAAGTGTTCACCGACTTTGCACCCGCCTTCAACCTGAACGGCAGGAAAGGTCACAGCAGCCGGGAGACATGGTTCACCTTGGACAGACGTGACCACGTTAAGCCGGTCATTGCCGCTCTGAGCAGCGATGTCTTTTGGTGGTGGTATACGGTAACATCAAACGTTCGCGACTTGAACCCCTTCGACATCCAAAATTTCCCCATGCCAGAGTCGGCTCTGGCAGACACCGAACTCCACGTGTTGGGGGTGCGTTATCAACAAGACGTCGACAAGAACAGCACCATGCTTGTGCGCGAACAAAAGCAGACGGGCACGACAGAGACACAATCGTTCAAGATTCAGAAATCGAAGCCCATCCTCGACGAGATCGACCGGGTGCTGGCGCGGCACTACGGCTTCACGGCGGAGGAGTTGGACTTCATTATCAACTACGACATTAAATACCGTCTCGGCCGCGATGCGGAAACCCCTGAGGAATAGGATTTCGCGCGAAATGAAAATATCGGCTTGCTCCGGCAAGCATCTCGGGTACGGTGGCGGCAGAGTTTAGCTTCCGCCGAACTGGCTCGTCCAGGCGGCAAATCCTGTGGCCGTCCTGCGCAAGCAGGAGGGCCGCAGTTGTTTCTGGAGGTTGCGATGTTCGTCTTCTACGTCGATGAGTCCGGATGCACCGGCATGCTGCCGTCGGCTACTTCGCCGATTCAGCCGGTTTTTGTGCTGGGCGGGATTGTCATCGACCAGCAACGTGTAGCCGACTTCACGCTGGATTGGCTGCACCTGAAAGAGCGGTTTTTCCCGAACCTCCTCGGGCCGAACTCGGATTTCCTCGACGGGATCCTGGTGGAGATCAAGGGCGCGGGATTGCGCAAACAGGTTCGCGGAACGAGCCGCGATGGGCGGCGCCACGCTTTGGGATTCATGGACAAGTCTCTCGAACTGCTGGAACAGCACGATGTTCGTCTACTGGGCCGGATCTACGTGAAGCCCGTCGGCAGTCCGTTCAACGGCCGACCCGTTTACACGTCTGCCGTGCAGAATCTGGCTGCGGAATTCCAGCATTACCTCCATGTGGTCGGAACTGATGGGCTGATGGTCCTGGACAGCCGCAACAAGCCGAAGAACACGAACGTCTCTCATTCGATCTTCACCCAGAAATTCAAGACCGCAGGAGACGCCTACGACCGGTTGCTGGAAATGCCGGTGTTCGGGCACAGCGATAACCACGCGGGGCTTCAGGCTGCCGACACAATCTGCTCGGCGTTTCTTTTTTCAATGGCAGCCTATGTCTACTGTCTGGGCCGGGTGAACAACATCCACGTTCATCTGCTGTATTACGGCATCCGGGACCTTTTCGGCGAGAGGCTCAAAAGAATGCAGTATCGCTATCAGGACGGCACCGGGTGGTGGCGCGGCGGAATCACGGTTTGCGACGCTTTGGGTAATCAGAAGGGCGGGCTGTTGTTCGGTCCGGCGAAATAGCGGCGAGACATGAAACCTGATTTACTCACTGCTACGGACGCCCGATTCCCACCGCGGTTGCGCGAGCGGCTGGGTGCTGGCGCGCCGGCGCAACTTTCCGCCCTCGGCAATCTCAACTTGCTCGCCCAGCCGAAGGTCGCGCTGTTCTGCTCCGCCCGCTGTCCGGGCAGCGCCATCATTACCGCCTATGATCAGGCCGCCCATTGGCGCGACACCGGACGGTGTGTGATCGGCGGCTTCCATTCGCCGGTGGAGAAGGAGTGTCTGCGCATTCTCCTTCGCGGTCCGCAACCCATCATCATCTGCCCCGCCCGCAGCCTGGAGAATCTGCACGTGCCGTCCGCCTGGAAAGCGTCGATGGCTGCCGGCCGCTTGCTGATTCTCTCCTGTTTCCCCGCTGCCCAGCGCCGCGCCACCGCCGAGCTCGCCGCCCGTCGCAACAAACTCGTGGCCGCCCTCGCCGACGAAATCTGGTTCGCCCACATCGCCCCCGGCGGACAAATGGAACGTTTGGCAGCTGACTCCTCGCGACAGACTCATTCGCCATGAAGAACGTGTCGGCCAGGCAGCGGTTGAAAAGTGAGATTCGTCAGTTGATGCGCAGCATGGACTTCGTGTCTGAGCATCCGTCGCTGGCGAAGGGTAGTCGTGGTCGGGAGGCCGCGCGCTACGCGGCGATCTACCAACATCTCGCGCTCGCTTGGGAACATCTCGCGCTTCAATGCCGGCATTGGGACGGGTTCAAGGCGAAACGCGGCGGGGCGCGATGCTGTCCGATCTGCGGTCTTGTAAAGGGTGCCCAGGAGTCGTGGCTGCTGCTGCCGCGCAACCGTAGAAAGGCCATCGGTCGGATGATCAAGCCGACAAGCACGGAGGTCTTCCCGAATCGCAAGGCGGCGACGGTCCTCGACGATGCAGTCTGTTTCCACGGGGCGAAGCTGCACGTTGAAGTGGCCAATCCCAGTCGCAGCATCCTGTTCCGCGACAAGTCCATCACGGTGACGGCTCACCGCACGGTGACTCTGGCCGAAGACGACGTCGAATGCAGCGTCGATGAGCAGATGGTCCGGCTACGCACGGAGCCGCGCAAGCCGAAGACCGAGCCGCCCTACGGAGCCTTTGCATGGGAGATTCCCCGCAAGACGTTGAAGCGTTTCCCAGTGTTGTTGGAATACGACCGGCGCGGTCGATTCGTCGGTCTTTGCATTTTCCGACCTGGGGAGGAACCCGTAAAGCGGGCGGTTTCGCGGGTTTGATCACGTCGATGCCTTTGAGCCTGAAGTGCGGGGCGCCGGCGAACAGGTGCGGTCGTGGCCAAAGGAATGACAGGCCCACTCGCTCACGCTCGCGGCTACCCGGAACCACTCGCTCACGCTCGCGGCCACTGAATGGAAGTAGCTGCGAGCGTGAGCGAGCGGCTCTCGGCCGGAGGCTGGTTTCAGTCTTTCAGCCCTTCAGCCTTTTTCCCGCGGCTGCGAGCGTGAGCGAGCGGCCCTGCACGAGCGGCGGCCCTCATCGGCCCACGGCGAACCGCGGATATTTTCCCCTTGCGCGATTAGGGGGAAGGGTCAACATCCCTAAGCACACTAGGGAACAATCCATGTCCAACATCGAACTGCTTCAAGGGACGCTCGACCTGATGATATTGCGCGTGCTGCATGCCGGACCGCAGCATGGTTTCGGCATTGCCCAACGGATCCACGTGTTGTCCCGGGAAACACTGAAGGTGGAGGAAGGCGCTCTCTACCCGGCGCTTCACCGCATTGAACGGAAAGGCTGGATCGAGGCCGAATGGCGCCTGTCGGAGAATAACCGCCGCGCCAAGTATTATCAGTTGACCGCCTCCGGCCACAAGCAGCTCGCGACCGAGCGCGCAGGCTGGAAACGACTGACGACCGTCATGGCGCAGATTCTGGACGCCCCACAGTAGCGGCCCGTCGTCCCATGCCCTCGCGTGCCCATACCCCGCCGGCAGGCGGCCGAACGACCGGCCTCCGGTCTCCGCCATGACTGGCCTGTTCCGCGAGTTGGGCTGCCGGTTCCGCGACTTCTTTCAGCGGAGGCGCCTTGAGGCCGAGCTTGCCGAGGAGATCCGCGAACACCTTGAGATGCAGGAGGCGGCCAATCGCTCCGCCGGCCTGCCGGCGGAAGAGGCTGGCCGGGGCGCGCGGCGGCAGTTTGGCGGGGTGGATCAGATCAAGGAAGGGTGTCGCGACCAGTGGGGTTTTGTGTGGCTCGAGCAGTTGGTGCGGGATGCCGGTTTCGCCTGCCGTGCGCTCGCCAGATCGCCCGGTTTTGTCGTTGCAGTAGTGGGCACGCTGGCGGTCGCGATCGGCGCAACCGCCGCCATCGTCAACGTCGCCCTGCAGGTGCTGCACCCCGCGCTTCCGTTTGCCGATCCGAACACGCTCTTGGTTGTGCAGGATTTCGACAAAACGACGAGCGCCCCGTCTCCCATGACCGCCGCGCGGTTCGCCAGTTTGCGTGAGCACGCGACGGCGTTCAGCCGGATGGCGGCCCAACATCCGGAACAGATGAATCTGGTCGTCGACGGCCGGCCCTTGGCGGTCAAGGTCGACTGGGTCACGCCCGATTTCTTTGGCGCGTTCGGCGTGGCCGCAGCGTTGGGACGGACATTTTTGGCTGGCGAACACTTGTCCGCCAACGCCGGATCGGCCGCCGTGCTGACGCACCGCGCATGGGTGACGGATTTCGGCGGCGATCCCTCGGTGCTCGGTCGCACGGTTCTGCTCGGCGGACGGACGTGCCGGATTATCGGGGTCATGCCCGAATCGTTCCTGAGTCCGATCGGTTTCCCCGCCTGGGATATCTTTCTGCCAGCAACCGAGCAGGCGCTCGCGCACGGGGAATGGTGGCGGACCCTGGTGTGGTCGGTCGGCCGGTTGAAACCGGGCGTGGGATTGCAGCAGGCCGAGGCCGAGCTTGCCGCGATCCGGCCACCGGAAGGGCTTCCGGCCGCGATTGCCGCCGGACTGGTGCCGCGGGTCGTGCCGGTGCGCAGTCTGTATCGGTCGGACAACGACAGGGTGATGGCAATTCTCCTCGGCGCGGGAGCGTTCCTCTACGCGATGGCCTGTGCCAACGCCTTCAACCTCGTCCTCATGCGCACCATTGGCCGCCGGGCCGAACTCGGGGTGCGGGCGGCGCTGGGAGGCTGCCGGCGACGGCTGTTCCAGCTGCTGGCGATCGAGAATCTGCTCCTGGTCGGGGCGGCCGGCGCCGGGGCGGCCATGTTCTCGTGGCTGTTCTGTTCCCTGCTTGTGCGTTCGCTCAGCTATTGGTGGCTTTCTGCGGGTCCGGTCGGCGTTCGCGGCGGCACGTTGCTGTTGCTCGTCGGGGTGGCGACGCTGGGAGCGGGTCTGGTCGTCGGAATCGTGCCGGCGTGGCGGACGATGCGCACCGCCGGGCAGGGACCGGCCGCGACACGAACCGGTTCGCTGGGTGACAGCCGCCAGTTCAGACGCTGGCGTTCGGCTTCGGCAGTGGCCCAGGCGACGCTGGCCGTGGTCATGCTGGTCGGAGCATCGCTTTGCGCCCGGACGCTGGTGCGCCTGGTGAAAACCGGAGTCGGATTCGATCCGGTGAGGCGGATCGCGGTGATCGGGCAGCTGCCCGAACCGTCGTTCACGGGTCCGCCGCCCACGGAAGGCTACCTGTCGCTGGCCGGGCGGTTGAGGGAGGAGTTTGCACGCCTGCCCGGTGTCGAACGCAGTGCGCTGGCCAGCCGTGTGCCGTTGTTCAACGGCAATGAGGTTTGTCCGGTGCAAGTCGACGGCCGGCCTGCGCCCGTCAGACTCCTCTGTTCGCTTAACCGCGTGTCCCCCGAGTATTTCGCGACGCTGGGCTTGCGCCTGCTTCGGGGGCGGGGTTTTGACGGGATGAAGCGCGGCGACCCGGGCGTCGTGGTCATCAACGAGACGATGGCCCGGGAGTGTTTTCCCGGAGAGGATCCCGTCGGACGACGGCTCGACATGGGCCTTCGTGGAGACTGGCACGAATGGGATGGCCGGGATGCGGGAAAACGGGAAATCTGGGAGATTGTCGGCGTGGCGGGCGACGTCCGCGGCGAGGGGCAGCGCGTCGCCCCCGGACGGCAGTGCTACGTGCCGTTCTGGCAGCGGAATCCTTATGACGTCCAGTCGCTCGCGATGCTGCTGCAGCTGCGGGGGCAGCCGGTGAAAGGTTTCGCTGCGGCCGTTCGCGATGCGGCGTTTGCCGTGGATCCCGAGCTTGTCATTTCCGATGTGGTGGAGCTCGAGGAACGGGCGGCGGGTTCGATTCGCCTTGAACGTTGCGCGGCTGCGACCCTCGGAATCGTCTCTGCAATCGCACTGACCCTGGCTGGAACGGGTTTGTTCGCGGTGCTGGCGGCCCTGGTTTCGGAGAGGCGGAGGGAGTTTGGCGTGCGCATGGCCCTCGGCGCCACGCCGGGCGGGCTGCAGTGGTTTGTGTTGCGCCGCGGACTTCTGTGGACGGGGTTGGGGTTGGCGGTCGGACTTGGTGTTTCGTGGGCGTTTACCCGGATTCTGCAGATCCTGCTCTTCGCCACCAACCCGCACGATCCGGCGGTGTTTGGCGGGGTTGCACTGTTCGTTTTGACCGTTGCCAGTCTCGCCTGCTGGCTGCCGGCGCGCCGGGCTTCGAGGATCGATCCGATGGTCGCCCTGCGTGCAGAATAGGCGCGCTGCCTGCGCGCAATCCCGTTCGTCACAGGAAATACTCATCATGAAGACATCATCCTACCGGTCGATCGCCCTTCTGGGCCTTGTCCGGTTCGCGGCGACGGCGTTCGCCACCACCTACTATGTGTCGCCGTCCGGCAGCGATTCGGCTCCGGGAACCCAGTCCCAGCCTTTCGCCACGGTTCAGTTCGGAGTCGGCCGGCTCAATCCCGGAGATGTTCTTTGCCTCCGCGCCGGCAGCTACAACGAGACTGTCACCGTGAGCCGGTCCGGCATGGCAGGGGCGCCGATCATGATCCAGGCCTATCCGGGGGAGGCGGCGCTGTTGGTCGGATCGCAGCCCGTGAACGGAGCATGGACCGTTCAGGCCGGCTCAATCTACCGGACGCCGTGGCCCACCCAGCCGGTTCAGGTGTTTTGCGACGGGCAGCTGCTCAACGAGGCGCGCTGGCCCAACACGCCGCTGCCGG
>PMKA01000539.1 GCA_003157575.1 Opitutia bacterium | reverse complement strand
CACGTAATCGGTGTATTCCTCGCTCTCGAGCATGGCCTGGAGCAGCGGCTTGCGTTCGTCCAACCGCTCGCGAATCCCCCACTTCTGGAACCGGATGAAGCGGACCAGCGGATCCATCGCGCCCCGCGGCTGCAACTCGGCGAGATAGGCCCCGCGCCGGCCCCGTACCTGGGGCCGCTCCTTTGAGAGGGATTCGACAATCCGCCCCACGTTGACAAATTCCAGGGCGCCGTATTCCCGGATGAAGTTGAAGATGAATCCGCGGACAATCGGATCGCACAGGCGCTTCAGCTGCTCGTCCGCCGGATGCTGGTCTATCTCGTCGAAAAGCGGATCAGGAATGAACTCCCCCTCCTCGAAGCGCCCGCCAGGGAGCCATTCGACATGCATGAAGAACTCCGGGCTCAGGTCGCGCAGGACATCTTCGGTGATCGTCCGATCGCGCCGGGAGAGGAGCGTGCTGAGCATGGCGCTGCGCCAGACCTCCATCTCAGGGTCGTCCTCCTGAAAGTCCGGTCCCACCGCCTCACGGAACAGCTCCCGGAGATGCAGGTAAACCTCCCTGAGCTCCAACACGGTGAGGCCCGTGATGTCGAGCGCCCGGAAACTGGCGGAGCCGAAACGCGCCGGATCCGCCGCAAAAAAACCGATCTCGGGATAACCGATCCGGTTCTTCTGGGAGCTGTAAACGGCAATCTCCCGCATCTGCCGCGCCAGACTCTCGTCATCCAGGTGCTCGAGCCGGGAGAACCCGCCGCAGGTCAGATACCGCGATCCAGTGAAGCGGTTGTAGAAATACACCGGCTGTTCCTGGATGGCGACCTTCGCGTTCTCAATGAGACGCCGGATGTCCTCATGCGACTGCGGCAGCGGACTGATGCGCCAGCATTCTCCGCGCGCCTTGATGGCGTCGCGCACCCTCCGGTCCATGACAAAAAGAAACTTGATGTCGCGCTTCGAAACCAGCTCCTGAAGAAGCTCGTCGGCGTCAAACGCCAGGTCCATGTGCTCCGGGTCGGGCCGGATGAGGACGCGGTTCGCATCAAAGATCAGGTCCACCGACCGCGCGTATTCCTCCTCGGTTTCAGCCTCCGTGAGCGGACTCTCGCCGGAGACGCGTCGCTCCTCGTTCAGGCGTTCGATGAATTCGATGCGCTGGGTCGCATGAATCCCCGGCACCGTGATCAGCGTCCGCCGGAAGGGAAAGACGGTCCCTATTCGGGTCTTCTGTTTGCCGTTTGCATCACTTTCGAAAGGGTGCGGTCCGACGAGTTCGACAGCCATGGTACAGCAGGGTGTTGGAGAATGGAAAACGGAATCGCAGCCGGGCGGCCGGGTTAGAGAGTGACAAGGCTGGACCGGCTGGCGACAACTCAAATCGACCAAGATTCCGCAGTTGAGGCTTCCACTCCTCGCAGCCGCGAGCCTGGGCGAGTGGATACCTCCTCAGCAGCAGAATCTAGCTTTCGGCTCGCGCCTTCGCGTCCGCCTCGACCAGCGCTTTTACCCGGTCGAGCTCCAACTTCACCTGCGCTTTCACCGCAGACAGCTCCGCCGTCCCAGACACCGGCGAATGCGCGAAGATGTAGAACTTCATCTTGGGCTCGGTGCCGCTGCCGCGGCCGGCGTAGCTGTAACCGTTCGCAAGGGTGACAAAGTACAGGTCCTGTTTCGGGATCTCCTCGCCATCGGCGTCGCAGATGGTCTGGCGGCCGAAATCCTGGAACTTCGTCACCTCTACGCCGCCAAACGCCCGGGGCGGATCCGTCCGGTAGGTTTCAAGGATGCGCCGGATCTTCGCGGCACCCGTCGCGCCCTGGTAGTAGATGTTGATCACTCCCTCAAGGAAGTAGCCGTGCCGGACGTAAAGTTCGTCGAGATATTCCGGAACTGTCAGCCCCCGCTCCTTCACCCAGGCGCACAATTCTGCGAACATCAGGCAGGCTGCGTTGCCGTCCTTGTCGCGTACAAAGTCGTTGGGCAGGTAGCCATAGCTCTCCTCTGTGCCGAACACGTAGAACGTGCCAAACTCGGCATGCAGCCTCGCCCGGGTCGCAAGCGAAAGGGCGTCGTAGTCAAGCGCCAGTCCTTGTTGGGCCAGCAGGGTGCTTTTCAACTGCTCCTCGTAAACGCCCAATTTCGCGGCGATCCACTTGAATCCGGTCAGGGTGTTGATGACCTTCACCCCGTGCCAGGCCCCGATCGCGTCCTGGAGCGGCGTCGTGACGAAGGTCTTTATCAGTGCGGCCCGCGGCGAGCCTTTCGCCGGAATCCGCCCGAGTTCCTTGTTCCGGGTCAGGCGGTAGTCGGCCAGCAGCGCGCCGATCTGGTTGCCGGAGAGCAGCACCAGTTTCCCATCCCGCGACCGGACGGCGGCGCCCATCCGGTCGGCATCGGGATCGGTCGCCATCACGAGATCAGCCCCGTTCTTGGTGGCGAGCGCAACTGCCATGGAAAGCGCCTCAGCATTCTCCGGATTTGGGGACTTCACCGTCGGAAAGCGCGGATCGAACTCAACCTGCGCGGGCACCTCCGCCACCGACACGCCGGCATGCGCCAGGAGCGGAACCGTCGCAACCCCGCCGGTGCCGTGGATGTTGGTGTAGACGACGGTGAGCCGCTGCCGCTTGAAAACGCCCTTGTCGAGCGCCGCCTGCGCCGCCACGGCGAGGTAGGCGTCGTCGGCCGGACGGCGCAGCGTGATCACGCGGCTGAGGTCCTTCGAAAGGAACGCCGTCAGATCCTTGAGCGGCACCGCGTTGACCTCGTCGATGATGCCCTTGTCGTGCGGCGCGACGACCTGGGCGCCGTCTTCAAAATAGGCCTTGAATCCATTGTCTTGGGGAGGGTTGTGGCTCGCGGTGATGACCACGCCGCAATGCGCCTTCAGCCAGCGGACGGAGAAACTGAGCTGCGGGGTCGATCGCGGCGCCTCGAAAATGAAGGCCACGCCGCCGAGCTGTGACCATGTCGACGCTGCCAGCTCGCAAAAATGGCGGGAGAAGTGACGCACGTCGTGGGCGATCACAATCTTGGGGGCATCGTATCGGTCGGCACGCGCCAGGAATCCGTGCACGTAACGGTAAAGACCGATCGTCGCACGAACAACGGTGAAGTCATTCATCATGTTGCTTCCCACCGCCGGATGGGCCGGGGTCCCGAGGGGGCCGGGCTGCCCGGTTTCGCTTCCCGTTGCGACAACGCCGATGGTGCGGCCGCGCATTCCCCCGGTGCCAAATTCAAGATACCGGTAGAAACGGTCGTTGAGCTCGGCCCAGGCACCCTGGGCTGCGATTTCCTCAATCGATGCGGAAGCCCATCTGGGCAGGCCGGCATCGAGCCAGGCCGCGACGTTCTCCACAGCGCCCGGAAGCAATTGGCCGGCGGCGCCGGCTTCGCGAATCTTGTCGATCGTGGTCATGAAAAGAAAGAATGCGCCCCGGGCCATCCACAGACCGGGGCCGATCAATCAGTGATACGACGTTGCAGACTCCAGCAAAGTCAAAAAAACTTTTTCGCACCCAAAAAGAGGAACGATCGCCAGCCAGGACATGCCCTGGCCGGCACCACGCCAGAAAGCAACACGCGAAGCTCGCGTCGCTGTTTCAAACCGCTTCCAAGGGCGCGCCTGCCCGAGGCCTTCCCTATTCCAGGTATAAACCGTCCGCGATTTCCGGCTTGGGGGAAAGTTTCCTCCAGTTATCCGCAAATGAGGCTTCGTCGTAACCAAACCTCGGCGACACCTCGATGCAAAACGCCGGGAGCCCGCTTGCGTCCGCAGCCACGGTGGCGCCGGCACCCCGCAACCAGCGGACATACTGCCGCAGCTGGTCGTCCTGTGCGGTTCGTGGCGAATCCACCCCCTCCGCATTCTTGACCGGCGAGAAATCGTCCGCCCGAAGCGTCTCAACAACCAGCCCACTGCGGGCAAACGGCAGCGCATCGAAGACGAACATCTCGAACTTCACGCCNNGCCATCCGACCGATGAAGTCCCTGTCAATGATGTGGATTGCGATGCTGCCGGCCCCATAGCGCAGCCGCCCGGTCTTCGGATCGACCTCCCGTTGGAGCGCAAGCGGCAGATCGCTGTATTCAATCACGACCAGACGACCGTCCTGCCTGCAGAAATGCCCGAGCTTCTCCTCCGGGTACGCCTTCAACACCATCTTTGCTGACATCTCCGCGCCTTTGAGCCGGTGCCAGCCGATGAATTCC
>PMKA01000041.1 GCA_003157575.1 Opitutia bacterium | reverse complement strand
TCGCCGACAATGACATCGCCCGAAGGAGAATAGCTCGTGTCGTACCATCCGTTTGTCCCGATCGAACCGCCGTTGGTGACGGAGAGGGTGCCGTTGTTGACCGTGGTGCTGCCTGTGTAGGTGTTCCGCCCGATGAGCACGTTGTAGCCGGCGGTGTTGATGACATTCGTCGCGCCGGTGATGGCAACGGCGTTGCCTCCGATCGTGCCATCACCGGTGAAATAGTAGGGCGAACTGGTCCCGGCGGTCGTGTTGAACTGGACAGTGCCCGCACCGTCGCCCGTCGTCACGGTAGACGCATTCAAAACTCCTGCTGCTGCGGCTGGGCTTCCCGTCGGCGCACCGATGTTCAAGGTGCCGATGCCATAACCAGATTCATCGTCGCCACCGAGCGTGAGGGTACCCCAACCGTTGTAGATCGTCACCAAGCCTCGGTTGGAGATTGTAAGCGTGCCGATGCCGCTGTCGCCCGCCCAAATGCCGTAGTTACCGGTCCAGCTGCTTCCGGGGCCGTCAACCGTCACCGTACCAACGCTACCACTATTGTTACCGATGAAGCTCCAGGCATTGTTTGTGACCGTGCCGCCGTTCGTGATGGACAGCGTGCCCGTGCCGGAACTTCCAACGTAGATGCCGTAGGATGAGTTCCAGTTGCTGACGGCGCCGGTGACCGTCACCGTTCCCGTGCTCCCAGAGTAGTTTCCGAGGTAGCTCCAGTAGTTGCTTGTGACCGTGCCACCGTTGGTGATCGACAGTGTGCCGGTCCCGTCGTTTCCAACGAAGATCCCGTAGGACGTGTTCAATGTACTGTGCGCGCCGTCGACCGTCACGGTTCCGGTGCCGCCGGACCCGTTCCCGATGTAACCGTTGTAGCCGTAGGCGGTACCGCCGTTGGTGATCGCGAGCGTGCCGTTGGTTCCGTCGTTATCGCCAATAAAGAAGCTGCCCGAAGGGACTTCACCTGAGCCAATCGTGCCGCCCTTCAATACCAGCGTGCCGTTGTTGACGGTCGTGCCGCCCGTATAAGTGTAGTTGCCGGTCAGAACATTGTAGCCGTTCGAATTGACCACCTGCGTCCCGCCCGTGATGCCAATGACCGCACCGGAGCCCGTGCCATCCCGCGTGAAGTAGTAAGGGGCATCCGAGGCTGTCGTCGTGTTGAACTGAAGCACACCGTATCCATCGCCGGTCGTCACCGCGGCCACATTCAGGATTCCCGGTGCAGCAGCGGTCCATCCCTCCGGCGCCCCGATGTTCAAAGTGCCGGAACCGGTGACACCCATTTCCGTTAACGTATTCGCGCCCAGAATGATTGAGCCCGTCCCGCCGTTGACGTTGACCGCGCCGCCATTGGAGATTGTCAGGCTGCCGTTGCCATAGTTGCCCACCACCAGATCTTGCGCCGTGGTGAATGAGCTGCCGGTTCCGTCAACCGTAACGGTGCCATAGCCCCCAAAGGGCGTGTCGCCAATTACGACGCCGATGCGCCCCTCGGGATCGACCGAACCTCCGTTGGTGATCGCGAGCGTGCCGGTGCCGGAACCGCCCACAACCAAATTGTCCGATGCATTCAACGAACTGCCGGAGCCGTCGACCGTGATCATCCCCCAGCTGCCGGCGTCGCGGCCGATCGTGACCCCGGTGCTGTTGGCCGAGCCGCCGCCGGTAATCGCGAGGGTCCCGTTGTCGCCATTGACGGCGCCGACCACGATGTTGCCCGAAGGGACTTCACCTGAGCCAATCGAGCCGCCGTTGGCGACGGAAAGCGTGCCGTTGTTGACCGTCGTCGTCCCGGTGTAGGTATTGTTGCCGGTCAGCACCCAGGCGCCCGTCCCCGACTTGACGAGCGAAGTCGCACCGAGAAGAATAGGTCCAACTTCCGACGGGGCGAAATCGTCGCCAATCGACGCGGCCAGCATGTTGGCGCAGGTGTTTGTCCCGGTCAGCGTCAGCGTGGCGTTTCCTCCCGCGGCCGTGCCCAAACTGCCGGTGTTTGTGAAATTGACGGGGCCGCTCCCTGATGCGTCGATCGCTCCGCCGCCGCTGCCAATGGTGAAAAGCCGGTTCGTGGATCCGTCGCTCCCGGTGTATTTGAGCGTTCCACCGCCGCTGAGGACGAGGTTGTACGCGTCATCGGAGGAGGCGCCGATGTTGCTGGCGCTGCCGCCGTCAGCCAGGCTGTTCACGGAAAGCGTGCCGCCGTTGATCGTCGTGGAACCGGTATAGGTATTGGCGCCGTTGAGGATGTTATAGCCGGCGGTATTGACCACCTGTGTCGCTCCGGTGATGACAACGGGGGTGCCGCACCAATTGCCGTCAGAAGTGAAATAGTAAGGCGCTTCCGGAGCCGCGGTTGTGTTGAACTGGACCGTGCCATAACCGCCGCCCGTCGTCACGATGCCCGCTTGCAGGATTCCAGCCGAAGCTGCGTCGACGCCCGCTGGTGCGCCAATATTCAGCGTGCCAAAACCGCCGGATGCCGCGAGGGTGACGCCGCCCAGCCCGCCATCGACGGTGACAACGCCGCCGTTGGAGATCGTCAGCACGCCCGTTCCTTGATTACCCACGACCAAGGCGGTGTCGCTGATCACGACGATGTTCAGAGAACTGCCGGGACCGTCGACGACGATCGCTCCGGAGTCGCCGGCGGAGCTGCCGATTGTCGCGTAGGTTGAGGAGACCGATCCACCGTTGGTGATCGTGATGGTGCCGGTCCCGCCGCTGCCCACATTAAGATAGGTGCCGTTGGTCCACGAACTGCCGCTGCCGTCAACCGAGACCGCCCCGGTGCCACCACCGCCAGCGCCAACATAGCCGAGACTGCTGGTAACAACGCCGCCGTTGGTGATCGTCATCGTCCCTGAGCCGACGTTGCCCAGCGTCAGGCCACTCGAAAGGTTGAGGGCGCTGCCGGCGCCGTCCACCGTCACCGCGCCGTTGCTCGAGGCGCCAATTCCGAAACTGGCGCCGTCTCCAGTAACGGCGCCCCCGTTGGTGATGGAGAGCGAGCCGTTGCCGTTGTATCCGACATCAAGCTCGATAGCGTTGCTCCAGACACTGCCGGCGCCATCGACGGTGGCCGTGGCCGTAATGCTCGTCGCGCTCGAGACTGTACCGTATTGGCTCGCGATCTTCCCCGCGTTGGTGATGGCGAGCGAGCCGGTGCCCGAACCACCCACGTTCAGGTAGCTCGCCGAGAACAAACTGCCGGCTCCATCAACCGTCAGTGCGCCGGTGGCGCCGGTGTCGATCCCGATGAAACCCTCAAAGCTGGTGACAACACCGCCGTTCGTAATGGCGAGCGTACCGGTGTCTCCTTCGTACTCGCCGACCGCAACGGAGTTGGATGCCGAACTGGTGATAGAGCCGCCGTTGACCGCGAGCGTGCCGTTGCTGACCGTGGTGGTGCCCGAATACGTGGCTGCTCCGCTGATGGTCAGCGTGCCGGCGCCGGTCTTCGTCAGGCTGGCGCCACTGCCACTGATCGCTGCCGAGAAATCGACCGACGATCCAGTTGCGACGGCGATCAAATGCTCGCCGCCTGAAAACACGACCGAGATGGGCGCGTTGAACACGACCTGATTCGAGCCCAATGTCGTGATCCCCCCGTTTATGGTCAGAGTCGGCGCACTCGTGCTCGAGCCGGTGAAGGAATAGCTGGGAGCGTCGTTTGCGAACGTGATGCTGGCTACATACACACTGTCTGATCCCATCAGCACGGTCGTTTGCGGCGCTGTGCCGAAGGTGACATTCACAGGGCTGTCAAAGGTGGGGACGTTCCCCGCGGCCCAATTGGCAGGCGCCGTAAGCGTCCCGTCGTCGCCGCTTCCAATCCACACATATACTTGCGACCGTCCGATGGTCGCTCCGAAGGAAAGAACGGCGAGCACGCTGAAGAGAGATTTTAGCTTCATGACACAAAAAGGAATAGGAGGGCAAACTCCCGCGAAATGCCCGCTTTTGCAAGTAACTTTCAGCGGGCCAGCGGGCCATTAAAAAATGGCATCAAAGAGGGATAGACAGGCATTCCCGGGTTGGTAAGAGGCCGCGCTGACGAAGACCAGAAAGCGGGCGGCGGGCGCCCTTGCCCGGATGTGGCGCCAGCAGGCCAGGCCCGCGGATCATCTTCAGTCTGCACGCAGGCTATCAAGTGAAGCATGCTGCTGACCGTTCGAATCGTCGCGCGCTGCGAGGATTCTCTGGTGGTGCGGGTCTCCCGACCCATGTTCTGCGGGCCACGGGTCGGGAGACCCGTGCCACTTTGGTTGCGGTCTCAGGCCGCGGTGCGCTTTCGGCAGCGCATGCCGACAAGCGCAACACCGAGTCCCAATCCCATCAGCGCGTACGTCGACGGCTCGGGCACCGGCGTGAAGTTCAGCAGGAGACTGTCGCTGTCCGAGCCCAGGCTGAGAGAAAACGCCCCGCCGCCGAAGTCGCTGGTGAATCCGGACGGATCGATGGAAAACGCTCCCGCATCGAAGCCCTGGATTCCACCGGAGGTGGACACGATGGTCCAGCTGTAGGACTGCGAGTTGTCAAAGGAAACCGGGCCGGAGTAGCGCGTGTCGCCACCGGTCTGAAAAAGCGCGAGCGTGAACGGAGCCTCCGATGAGGAGGAGATCGTGAGAGTGCCGTTGACGTAGATGTTGTCGTACCCTCCGCCGGAAACTCCTGACGCGTCGCCGAGCATCCACTGATAAGTGCCGCCGGAGGCAAAAGTCAGGTTGGTGCCAAAACTGAGTGTGCCGATGGCCGTCGACAGGTTGTCAGCGAGGAAATAATTGGAATTCGTCGGCGAGATGCCCGGGGCCACGATCTGCGATCCGGTTCGGGAACTTCCAATGACCACGCCGTCGGGAGAGGCGAATGTGCCCAGGCCGCCGATCGTACTCGTGCCCGCCCCGAAGATCAGGGTGTTGGTCAAAGTGACCGAACTGCTCCGCAGGTTGAGCGACCCGCCCGACACCGTGACCGATCCGTAGCCCAGGGCGTTGGTGTCGTCAGCGATGAGCGTGCCCGATTTGTTGACCACCGTTCCGCCGGAATAGGTGTTGTAGCCGGAGAGGTAGACATTTGCCGGAGCGGCGGAATCGGCCCCACCGACAACGATGCCTCCGGAGCCGTTGATTGAGCCGTAGAAATAGCTGTCGTTGTCCCTATTGCCGTTGATCGTCAGGGTCGCGGCGTTGTCGGCCGATCCAAGATGGACGGAGCCGTCACCATTGAGACTGGCGACTTGCGGGGCTGCGGCGAGAAAGTTGACGAAACAATTGCCCTCGATCGACAGATCCGCGTTTGCGACTGCATTGTCGTTCGCGACGTCGAGGCTGCCCTGGTTGACATTGATCCGCCCGTAGAACGCCGAGTTGTCCCCCGCGAGCGTCAGAGTACCTGCGTCGTTGTCGCCGGCCAGGCCGACGTTGATGGTGCCATAGCCGTAGCCGTTGTCGCTGTCGCCATCGGAAATCCTGCCTGAAAGCGTAAAATCGTTGGTGTTGGCGAGGGTCAGCGTCGGGCCCCAGGTGGACACCGGAAGCGAGATGTCGTTTTTGACGTCGAAGGTCGCATCGATGAATACCGTCGAAAGCGTCACGCCGCCGACGATTGAGATCGGCCCCGTGCCCAGTGCGGCGGGATTGTCGAGCAGGACGATGCCGCCCTGCAGCGTCGTGCCGAGCGTGTAGGTGTTGGGGCCCTGCATTTCCACCGTGCCTTGCGGCGAGGCAAACAACCCGCGATCGGAGCTGTCGTAGGCGTAATTCGTGGTGGCCGCCTGAAAACTGTCATTTGGTATCCCGAGGGTCAGACTGTAATCGCCGCCCGGCAGGGGAGCGACCGTCAGATGGCCGCCCCGCACCGCGGCAAAGCCGATGGAGGGCATGGACGAATCGCCCTTGGTAATCGCGATCGTCGCGTCGGTGCTGGTGCCGAGAAAGGCGCCCGCCGGGAAAGACTGCAGCGCGTCGGTTGAAATCGACACCGTGTTTTGCGCCGCGGGATTCGGCGAGTCGAAGCCCAGGACGGCGGTGGCGTCGTTGAGACTGATGCTTGACCACAGGGACTCGAGGTCGGACTGCGCGGGCGTGTAGTCCAGGCCGAGATATCCACGATTGGCAAAATTGAACGAGAAGTTTGTCCCGAGGGCATCCTGGTTGGAGAAGCGCAGGATCGAATTCTCGATCGTCGTGCCGCCCGAATAGCTGTTGCTTCCGGAGAGGATCAGGACAAGCGACTGGTTTTCTCCCTCGGGCGAATAGAGGTTGAGGCTGTTGGACCGGTCGGCGCCGTCGGTGAGAGCCGAAGTGACCCGCAGCGTGCCGCCGCCGCCGCCGAACTGATAACCGCCAGACCCGGGAATGATCGTGCCGTTGATGACGGCGTTCGTCGCGGTGCCGAGGCGCGGAAAGCCCATTTCACTTGAGAACCCGGAGAGGTTGATGGTATCGGTGACGGGAACGACAGCCGGCTCGCCTGGGGTGGCCGCGTCAAAGCCGATTGTCCCGATGGAGGACGAATCCAGCCGGCTGAGGAACTGGGGCGCCGAGACGCCGGCGCCGGCCAGGTCGACGCCCAGATAGCCGGCGTCGCCGTAGACCCCCACCTTCCCGGTCAAGGGAACCGCCGAGGCGGATCCGATGATCATCAATCCGTCATCGACGCTCACGCCTCCCGTGAGGCCCACGGAGCCCGTGACCACGAGCATCCCCTGGCCTCCCTTGGTGATGCTCTGCGAGCCGCCGGATTCAACCAGGCTCCCGCTGAAGACGACCGGAGCGTGGCCATTGACGTCGATTTCAGTGGCGCCCGTCAGTGTGACCGGCCCGCTGAATGTGAGCGAGTTCGGGCTGTACCAGGGTATGTCCTCCGAGCTGTCGTTGACGTTGTAGATATAATAGAGGGTCTGGTTCAGCGTGGTTACGCCGCCAGCGATCGACACGGCATTCGGCAGCACCAGGTCAATATTGGAATTATTCGTGATCGCGGTATTGCCGGAGATATCGAGCGTGGCGTTGCTCAACGCCGTTCCTGAGGCGATGGTCAGCGTGCTGTTGTTGAGTGCAACGGTGTCGGTGGCGTAGAAGGTGTTGTTGCCTCCGAGGGAAAGATATCCGTTTCGCCCGACCGAAATGGTCAGAGGATCGCTCGAGCTCCCCGTGATGTTCGCATACATCTGGACCGTGTTGTAGCCCGAGGCCTCGTCGCTGTTTGTGCCGATGGTCCACGTCTGCGGAGCGGATACTGAGATGTTCAACGAGGAGCTCGCGTAAAGATAGTAGTAATGATTTGCCGCAGCAGCGACGGTCAGGCCGCCCGAGCCAAGGGTCAGCGTATTGGATGCAGCGGAGCCATACAGGTAATAGTCTCCCATCGCGCCGGCGATCGAGAGGGAATCGAGCGATTGCGATGCATCCAGGGTAATCCAAGCTCCGGAGTATAACGGGGCATTCAGCACCACATCGGCGCCACTCGCCGGCGCCGTTCCGCCCTGCCAGTTGCCGCCGTCGCTCCATTGCTGGCTCCCTTTTGCACCGGTCCAGACGGATGTCAGACTCTCAGAGGAAAAAAGCGGCGCCAGAACCATGCAAAAAGCCACCGCGGTCGAGGCAAGCTGCCGACGGAAGATCATAGGGGAGTGCCTATTGCAGAGCGCAGGCGCCCGCAAGCGGTTATTTCAGGGCCGAAATAAACCTGGATTTTGCCATTTCGAATGGACACGACCAAGGCCCGCCGGTGAAGCCGGCCCGCTCTTACTCGAAATCCTCGACGGGCAGGAGCAGCGAGGGGCCCTTGACCGCGGGAAGCTCGGAGATCGCGTCACAGCACTGCTCCATCGCCGCCCGGTTGGCCGAATGGGTCATAAGGATGACGGGCACCGTGTCGCCCTCGTGCCCTTCGGGCTGGATGATGGAGGAGATGCTGATGCCGCCCGTGCTCAAAATGGCCGAGATCTTCGCGATCACACCGGGCCGGTCCAGGACGTCGAGGCGCAGATAGAAGCGCGAGGAGGTCTCCGCCGGCGGAACGACCTTCCCGTCGGCGGCATACGGGACAAATGCCGGAACCCGGTCCAGCGTCCCGTGGCGCAGGTCCAGCGCGGCGTCGGCGAGATCGCTCAGCACCGCGCTTGCGGTGGCGTCCTTTCCTGCTCCGCGGCCATAAAAGAGAGTGTCGCCGATCGGTGATCCCGAGACGAAGACCGCGTTGAAGACGTCGTTGACGCTCGCCAGAACGTGGCGGTCGGGCACGAGCGTCGGGCTGACCGAGACGCTGATGCGGGTGGCCGGGGCCGGCGCTTTCTTCCCGGCCTGGGCGGCTGGCGGGACGGCCTTCACGATACCGAGCAGCTTGATGGTGTATCCGAGCTGGGTCGCAAAACGGATGTCGAGGGGCGTGAGGTGCCGGATGCCTTCGACATGAATGTCCTTGTGGTCGACCCAGAAGCCATGGGCAAGCGAGGCCAGAATGCCGGTCTTGTGCGCGGCGTCGTGGCCGTCGATGTCGAGCGTCGGATCG
>PMKA01000197.1:3889-9984 GCA_003157575.1 Opitutia bacterium | reverse complement strand
TTTGTCTCAAGGTGTGGAAATGCGCTGGAGTCGATTTACGAATACTCGGTCAAGTCGCTGACGATGCCTCAGAGCTCGCTTCTCTATTTGATGAAGCCTCTTGCAGGATTGCACGTGTTTTTCGGCGGCTGTATAGTTGTTCTGCTGGTTCTGGGGGCGATCACGTGCTACTGGAAGATGCGGATAGTGACGGTGGGAAGTGCGTGGTTTTTGTTGATGTTCCTGCCGACNNGGCCGCTCATCGGCCTGATTTGTGCGATCTGCTTCCTGTTGGCCAAATTGTTCGAGGGGATCAAGGCGCGATCCCTTTTGGCGGTCGCCATCGGGGCTTGGGCGTTGGGGCTGGGATTGCAGGCAAAGGCCTTGTGTGTGGACTGGGAGGACGATATGAGGCTCTCGAAAAATGCGATGAGAGTGGGGGGGCGTTCCTCGTCGATGTTGATCAACTGCTCGGTCTTGGCGGTGCAAGACAACGACTTTTCTTCGGCTCGTCGTTTCCTCAACATTATTGGAGATGAGAAAAGCGCCGTGTTGAACCTCGCGGTGGCTGATAATTTGGAAGGCAAGTATGATGATGCGATTACGAAACTGCGGCTGTTGTATTCGGACAAGGATGCCCAGCTCAGGGCGGCGGCGCTTACTGGCCGTGTTTTCGACCGGATGGGACGGCCGGCTGATGCAGTGCGCGCATACAAGGCCGCAATCAATTTCCTCCCCCCCAATCGTTGTTATCTGCTGAATGTCGAACAATTGCGTGTCATACTCCCGATATGCCTTGCCCGATCGGAGGAGGCCGCCAAGGAACTCGATAGCAAAAAGGGTGATTGAGAACTGCGACGCCGGGCGGGCAGGCGATCAGGGCGGGGGCTTGTCTTGTTTCTTCGCCAGCAGCGGAACGGGAAACCGGAAGTCTGGCGGAACCAGGAAAAATCGTCGTCCGCCAGATCTGGCTTCGGCGACCTGGGCGCACCAGCGATAGTCAGGTTCATCATAGGCGGACCAGTGGACGGTGCACGAGAGGAATGCTGCAAACACGAGTGAAGCGCCCGCGATGCGCACAGCCCGTGAGACGCCTCGCGATGCGATCCATGCGAGCATCCATGCGAATAGGACATACGAAATATAGGTATATCGGGCGTTGCCGATGTCGAATGGTCCGACCCAGATTCCGCGCCGGATCCGGCCTGTTGCGAGGCACCCGAGAGCGCAGACGAAGATCACGAGTGCCGTGAAGCGGTCTTTTCTTTTGAGGCCGCGCAAGATTAACGCTGCAACCAGAATCCCCCAGGCAAGTCCGACCAGCATCATTCCGCAGGCAGAACATCCGGGGAAGAACCCGACACCCGAAAGATAACTCACATAGACTGGAAGGACCTTGAGCAGCTCAATCGCCGAGCCCCAGGCGGTTCCACCTGTTTGTTGTTCTCCGCTGGAAAGGGCGAGAAACTGTATCGTTGCGGCTGTACCATAGGCGATCAGCAGGATCGTTCCTTCACGCCGCCGTAACCACGAGAAAATCCGGGCCAGCACGCCCACGAGCGCCACCAGGATAAGAGGACAGGAGAGTCCTGCGAGCAGAACCTCGGCGCAGCGACGTCCTGTCTCCCATGTGCTCCTTGGAACTGGTTCGAGCAGATTGACCGCTAGAATGAACGCGAGAGGCCGTTGGAGTTGCGTGATATTTAGGAAGACTTCGCCCGAATGGAGGGAGAGAACCATCGAGGCCGCTGCCAGCCAGCGGAACGCGGCGGGCAGGCGAGCAGTCCCGATGCGCCACAGTATCAGTGTCCAGATAGTCAAAGCGGCCAGATTATACGCCAAGGGGGTCCACTCCCACGGAAGTCCCGCACAAAACGTCGCGACGAGTCTTGGCACGAGGTGCAGGTAGCCGCCATACGGATGAAACAACGTCGCACATCCCGAACTGAAAGCATCTGAGAAAAACACGCTTCCATCTTCGGCCCAGAACTGGGGCGTTATGAACTGGTCGATCCGCCGGCTTATGAGCGCCAGAACCAGAAGCCACGGAAGGACCCTACGGCCGATTCGCCAGATTCGAAGCATGTTGGGGCGGTGGATACGCCTTGTCACCGGCCGGAAGTCCGATTGCAGCTGCGGCGCGGACTCGTCTGCGGGTTTTCGGGCTGCCTGTCGCGGGAAATCTGCGGGTCGCTGAAAATCATCGTTGTGCTCGTTTCACAAGCCTGTCCGCTTTTGCGTTTGTGTTTTGTTTATAAAACGGACAAAGCAATAATGACAAATAATATATAGCAAGGCCATTGACACGATCGCCTTGAGCTCATTGCCGAAACCTTCTTTTCCCGTCACATATGCAATTCCCATAAAGAACTGGGCCGGCAGGTTTCCCTGGCCGGCGGCCTTGCGCAGGTATTCCATCGTCTCGGCCGGGTCGTCGGCCATATAATCGCCATTCACCGCGAGGGCTGCCAAATCAAACTGGGCGTCCGCATTTCCTTGGACCGCCGCCTTGTGGAGCCATCTGACAGCCTCATTGATGTCCTTGCCCAGGCCCTCTCCCGTTGCGTAGGCAACACCGAGATTGAATTCGGCCCGGTCGTCTCCCAGTTCCGCCGCTTTCCGGAACCACTTCATCGCTTCTGCCCCGTCTCTCTGCACGCCGACACCCGCGTTGTACATCGCACCGAGATTGAATTGGGCGCGAATGTCTCCCTTTTCAGCAGCCCTGCGGAACCACCTTGCGGCCTGGTCCTGATCAATCGGCGCGCCGTCGCCGGTGTTGTACCTGACGCCGAGTTCGAACTGGGCGGAAACGACGTCCTTTTCGGCATCGGCTTGAAGTTCTTGGAGGTTTTTCGCGAAGAGGGTCTGGGAGACAACCAGAAACGCCGCCAGAATGAAGGGTCGAAATGACTGCATGGCTGCGAAAGATCGACATCGAGGCAATCGAGCGTGTGGAAACATCAGAGAGGGAAAGTCCATCATTCGAAACCCGTGTCATCCTCTCTCGGAGTGAGCAAAGCCCGAAAGGTCGCAGAAATCATCAATTTCAGCGGTCAGGCAAACGAAGGTCTCGTTCCGGTGGCCTTGGCGAACAGAAATTGCAGGCTGACCTTGAGACATCCCGCCCCGTAGAGCGTGCTGCGACGCAAGTTGATGGACGAGGCTTCAGGGAAATATTTCGTAGGACAGCTGACCTCGCCGATGGTATGGCCCTGCCAGATGACCTGGGCGAGGAACTGATTGTCGAACAGAAAGTCGTTGGAGAGATTGTCGAGCCGCATGGATTGGAGCAACTCTCGCGAATAGGCGCGAAAACCGGTGTGGTATTCCGAGAGCTTGGCCCCCATCAGCGTGTTTTGGGCCGCGGTGAGAAATCGGTTAGACATGTATTTCCACCAGGGCATTCCACCAGCGAGCGCATAGCCTCCCAAGATGCGCGAACCGAGAACGCACGGATGCAGCCCATTGGCGATCATGCTGACCATCGCCGGCAGGAGCTTCGGCGTGTACTGATAATCAGGATGGACCATGACAATGATATCGGCCCCCTTTTCCAGGGCGAGACGGTAACAGGTCTTTTGGTTGCCGCCATAGCCGAGATTATGTTCGTGAACATACACAGTTACGCCTGTGAGCGTCCGCGCCACGGCCACCGTGTCGTCCCTGCTGCCATCGTCGACAAGGATGATCTCGTCGACGATGCCCTGATCCATCACCTCCTCGTAGGTCGCCTTGAGCGTCCTGGCGGCATTATAGGCCGGCATGACGACGATGACTTTAGAATTCTTGTACATGATTATGGCTTCCTCTCCCAAATGATGACATAACAACCATCGACACTTGACGCTGGCGAAGATGACCTTCTTACAATCAATCGATTTCTCTGAATATCATGGTCGATCATGAACACCAGGCGATAATGCTCGGCCAGATAGCGTGTCTTCCATTCCATCAACGGATTCCATTCCCCGACGTCCGGCGGGAGGGGGTATCGCGCCTCGATGAAAAAGCGCGGACAACAGCGCTCGACGTCAAGAGCAACGCGGCGTTCCATCTGAAAAACATAAGGCTGCCTTTCCAGAAGGCTGTAGAGAAAAATATTGTTCGTGGCCGCCCGACGCCTGGAATAGAAGTAAATCTCAGGTTCATTTCCGAATACAAATATCCGGTCATGCGCTTGGGTATGTTCCCGTATATAATCGCCGATCGTGATGGCCTCGACAAATGGGAAGCCCTGGTAGATATCCCAAATATTCTGGGCCGGGGAGACGAGGAAGAAACGCGGGGCCTCGCGGATGACAATGACTGCACAAAAAAAGGAGCAAAGGAGCGAGGTCACGAGCGGGACGAGGGCCGGCCTTACACGGTGACAGAAAGCGGTCGAGACGGCTGAGAAGGTTCCGGCAGACAGCAGGGCGACGGGAGGCAGCGCCATGATCCAGTAATGTTCACGGAACATCAGTCCGAGAGAAACGCCGGCAAGGGAAAGAACGAAGAAGAGCCCGAGCAGGCCGATGGTTCGTCGGGAGAGACCTGAGAGACGGCGGGTCCACGGCAGGAAAAGCAGACTCCCTATGACGAAGAACGCCCATGGGAAGCCGCGTTNNCAAATACAAATGAAAGATGCTCACAGAGCATTTCCAGCCCTTCTTTTGGAGAAGCGGTGTAGGTGGAGGCGTAGCGGAATGTCCAGAAGATGAACTCATCAAGACAACCGAGCTGCTGGAGAACGAAGACCGTGAAGGCAAAAGGGGCAAATGCACCCGCGAGGAAATAGGCCAGCGCGCGCAGGACCGGGCGGGAAAGGAGGCGCCAGTCGTGCTTGGAGAGCACGAGGAGGCAACCCAAAGGGACGAAGTAGAATCCAGACTGTTTCGCCATGTAGGCAAACCCGGTGATTACTCCCGCGAGGGTGAAGCTGATGAGCGAGTTTCGCCCGAGCGCCGAGATCAGCAATGCCATGCCGGCGAGCCCGAAGAAGACGACGAAATGGGTTGCATGGGCCATCGGTCCGAGAAAGGAATAACTGAGGGAGGAAACCGCATATATCCCCGCCGCCATCACCGCCTCGTGGCGGGACCCAAGAAACCGGCGCCCGAGATGGTACACCAGCAGGATCGTGGCCAGATTGACGACGAGCAGGCCATGGTGAATGCCGTTCGCGGTCTGGCCAAAGACGGCTTCTATGATCGCATACGATGCATAGGTGCCGGGGAACTTCATGTTCGCCGCCTCTTGATAGGGCGGTATCCCTTGCAGCATGAGCTGCCCAACGAATGCGTACTCCCCCTCGTCCCTTTCCAACGGAGCCGGGGCAAGCCGCAGCCGGACGACGGCAACCAGAACCATGATCACGGCCAGGGTCACAATCGTCCACAGGCGGTGGGAGGGAAGGGGCGTGCTAACCTTCGGCCCGGGGACGGCACAGTTCTGCTGTGGAGAGGCGGATGGTTCTGTTGGATGCACGAGGGCGTCAGACGTGATCGAGTGTGAGCCTTGAACGTCCGTGATCTCACAGTTTTCGGGAATGCAGGCAAGTGCTTCCTTCCAATGGCTCATTCCCTGGGAGGCAAGTCGGACTTGCGTGCCGACAAGC
The DNA here is from genome assembly GCA_003157575.1 of Opitutia bacterium. Classification (GTDB taxonomy): domain Bacteria; phylum Verrucomicrobiota; class Verrucomicrobiia; order Opitutales; family Opitutaceae; genus Fen-1467. The sequence goes on along the minus strand of PMKA01000197.1, from coordinate 4,406 downwards.
TCCTGGCCCGGGCGAATATCTGCGGTCCCCGTGCCACGGCTCGCGGGATGGCCGGCCGGGAGCCGGTCCATCGNNCACCCCCAGAAGCTGTCAGACTTGCGTCCGGCGTCTGCCGGGGTCGCTTTGAGAATCGATCTTGAAACCACCTTGCAGCGATGGAGTCGCAACCGCCTTATCGACTATGGACTGGTGCCACGCCGTATGGCGCTGTACGACTCTGCTGACGTCAGATCCGCGGGACTTTCGACATGTCGAGGTTGAATCCAAACCAGAACGCCTGTTTTGCGGGTTTATTCCGCGAGCTTGAGGGATGGCGCATTTTTTTAGCGGTCGGCATCCCGGCGGCAGCGGGGTTCGCCGCCTGCTGGCGCAGCCAAACAACCCCGCATACCGACGAGCAAAAACCGGAGACGAAAAAGAACGGCAGAAGCCATGAGGCTCGCACGGTCAGCGGAAGACATTGTATTTCACGATCGCATAGAGGGCGCGGAACCCGTCGCGCCAGCCGATCTTTTTG
>PMKA01000197.1:0-3864 GCA_003157575.1 Opitutia bacterium | reverse complement strand
CTTGTAGCAGGTTTCCATGTCCGTGAGGTTGAGGTTGGTGGCCATGTTCGACGCGAGCGTGAGGAACCGGTTGCCGACCATGTGCCAGAAGTAAGCCACGCGATGAGCGCCGCCACCCATGAACCGCGAACCGAAGACCACGTCTGCCTGGCCGTCGAGAATGGGCTTGATCAGTTTCGGATATTCCTGCGGGTCGTATTCCAGATCGGCATCCTGCACGAGCACGATCTCCCCGGTCGCGACGGCAAATCCGGTGCGCAGAGCGGCTCCCTTTCCGCGATTCTTCTCATGAAAGACGACCTTGTCCACCAGCGGTGCGATCTCTGTTCGCAGAAGTTCTCGAGTTCCGTCGCGGGAGCAATCGTCGACAACGATGATCTCCTTGTCCGGCACCTGAGAAGCCCGCACGCGGTCGACGATCAGGCGGATCGTCTTGGATTCATTGTAGCAGGGGATGACGATGGAAAGCTTCATGCGTGGGGGAAAGATCCGCGGATTGACAAGGATCTCTGTGGAGGATCGAGGGGACGTCAATCAGGTCGTGAGCATCAGCGATCGAAAGACATGGGCAAGACGTGGCATGGGCATCTTGCCCGCGCTTCGGAAGAACCGCCAGACATGAGCATGACGCCCATGGCCGCCATTCTCGGAGAAGGATGAATGTGATGTTCATTCGATGTCCGGTATTCAAGCGGGTACCGGACCTCATTTGGAAATACAAAGCAAAGTGTGTATACGGAGCCGCCGATCGAAGAAAGCGCTTCGCGACTCCAGGAATGCCGCTGATCGGTGCCCCAAAATGCGCCGACGAGCGGGCCGGCACCAACCAGATACCTAACTTCCGAATCCTTCACGGGCGGAGAGGTCGTTGGGGGCGTTAGGCGGCAGAGCTACCGGAGGCGTCGCGGCAAAAAAAGTCCTCCAATCGACCCGGCTGGCCTCGGCTTGTCCGGCACGGCGAAGGGACTCGGAGAGAGACAGGCCGCGTCGGCGGGCTTCAGCATTGAAGCGGCGTTTCTCGGCGGTCGTGAGACGGAGGGTTGCGACGGGCATGTAATACCGGTGTATTGCAAGCGAACGGGCGTCAAGAGGGCGCGTCCGCAGCCAAAACGGATCGGATTTGAACCGCGGATTACGCAGATTACGCGGATGCAGAGCCGATGCCCATGCCGCGTTGATCGAAGCGGCGACGATGCCATCAAATCGAGCTCGAACGCACGCGTAAAACCGCTCCCCCGTGCCCGGTCGAAAAGCATGCATGGCATGCCTCGGAAGATGACGGCCACGCCCTTCGGGCTCAGCCAGTAATTGGTTTTCGACGATCTCAATGTCATCCGAGGGGAAAAAGCTGAGAGCTGAAATGCTGAAAGCTGAGAGGGAAATCCGCCGGAACGTGGACACGAACCGAGCGCGATTTCGCAGCCAAGCTCGCCTGGATTGCCCTTTGCCTTTGCGTGCTCCGCGCCTCTGCGTGAGACCAATCCGATCTCCCCATTTCAGCTTTCCAATCACAGCTTTTGTCTGCTCGGTCCTTTTTCACGCAAAGCTCTCAAATCATCGCGTCACTTGACTTAACGCAAGCGCTTGCGTAGATTCTCCCCATGAAAGCCTCTGTTCGCAGGTCCGCCGCCCAGCTGGGTGCCCGTGGCGGCCGGGCTGGGACGGGTGCTGCCAAGCGGCGCGGCGACGCCGGTTTTTATCGAAGGCTGGCCGCTTTGCGGAAGGATCGCCAGAGCTTGACCAGTGGGATGCAGCACCGCCACCTCGATCACCAGGACTTCACGCTGGCGGCCATCGACGACATTATAGGCAACGGTCAACGCGCCGCATGGGAGAAGCTCCGGCTTGCCCTGCTCCAACAGCCGGGCATTCGTGAAAAGATTCTGAGGGTCTGCAATGCCCAGGTGAACGACGCTTCCGCGCAACGTCACCATTTCTGGAGGCACTATGTCCAAAACATCCCGACCGCTTCCTGACTGGGAAAAAGTTCTTTCCGCTGCAGCCCATCTGCAGGAGATACTTCCTGCGGCGGTCCTCGTGCGAGGTAGCGCAGCAGCGTTGCATGCCCGACACCGCGTTTCAATCGACGCTGACCATGTCCTGTCCGATTTGAAGGAGCGTTTTGACGCCGTTCTGGCCGAACTCGAAGCCGTCGCCGGCTGGAAGACCGCCCGTGTCCAGCGCCCCCACCAGATTCTCGGCAGCCTCGACGGCATCATGACTGGCGTGCGCCAACTCATCCGACAAAAGCCTCTGGAAACCCAGATCGTCAATTGCCAGGGGGGCCTCATCACGCTGCCGACACCTGCCGAGATGCTCCGCATCAAGGCTGTCCTGATCCTGCGGCGAAACGCCACCCGCGACTACCTCGATTTCGTGGCGATGCACGACAAACTCGGCGGGCCCGCTTCTGCCGGGGCCATGCGTTTTTTTGACCAGCTTTATCCACAGCCCAATGGGGAGTCGCCGCTCCAGCAATTGATTGTCCAATTGGCGAACCCGCTTCCGTACGACCTTGATGAAACGAGATTGGGAGAATACAAGCGACTCATTCCTCAATGGCAGGACTGGAGCGTGGTCAAGCAAGCCTGCGCCCGGTGTGCGGTACTCCTGTTTGACCGGTTGGCCGCCAAGGGCCCATAGCGGCGCGGTGCGCCGAAACTGCGCCTGCGACCGGCGGGAAGGTGGAACTCGGAGCTCAGAAATGTCAGGCGGGATTTGGCGGGCTTCGCGCGCTCGGGATCGAATTGCATCCACCTGACCAGGGCTCATTTCCGCGGTCTTCGTCGCGGGTGTGCGGGGAGATTCTTGACATCGAGACGGTCTTTGTCCCTGCCGGCCGCACGTTTGTTTCGGAGAAGATGGGGTAAATCGATGAAGTTGATACCGAGACCGCCGATCCGCGCCCGGACACGGCGGCGGTAACAATCGGCGAAGATCACCCCTGAAATGTCGTTCAGAATTTCCAGCTTGAGCGGCTCCCGGCCGAGCCGGACAACCTCGCCTTTGTCCATGAAAAACGCGGGGTCGAGGTCGCCGGTGGCGAACCCAAAACGGCGGAAGACCTCAATCATGGCTTCGGCATTGCGATGCGAAAGCTCAATGAACACGTCGAGATCGCCGGTCGCCCGTGGAAAGCCGTGATATGCGACTGCATAACCACCCACAATGAGATACCTAACGCGTAGCGCGTTTAACAGGGCGATGAACTCTCGAAAGTCGCGCGGTATCGGGATCATAGTCGTAGTTGAGCTGCCGGAGGAGTTCCAGAGCCTCCAGGCGTTTGTTGGGCGACTGCGTCAGCCAGTATGCGTTGTCCCGGCTCTGATCTTTCAGGGGGGCGCGATCAAGCGTCGAACGACTCACCCGTGCACGGTCAAAAAGCATGCGTGGCATGGCTCAGAGGATGACGGCCCAGCCCTTCGGGCTCAACCAGTAATTGGTCTTCGACGATCTCAATGTCATTGGCGTCGATAGCCTCCCGGAGCAGGACGAGATGCTTCTTGATGTGGGTACGAAAGGCAGCGGCCTTGGGGCTTATGTTCGCGTCGATCTCGTCGTTTCTGTCGCGGTAATCTGAGGCATCTGCGGTCAAAACGGATCGGATTTGAACCACGGATTACTCGGCGATTTAGCTGATGTCCAATCCGATCTATTTCACCACCAAGACACGAAGACACCAAGGCCGGATCGGTCCTTGGCGCTTCGTGGCTACCGCGCCGAGGTCCGATCTCCATCCCCGGAATCTTTGCCACAAAAATCTCACAAAGAGCCACAAAAACTGAGGCTGTCCGAACAGCCTTTCAGCCTTTTAGTCCTTCAGCCCTTCTCCGCGCGGCTCCGCCGCCCAGGTTTTGCGTCCGC
>PMKA01000407.1 GCA_003157575.1 Opitutia bacterium | reverse complement strand
GATGTATTTCCAGCCCGCCTCGAAGGAGGTCTTCTGGTTGTAAAACGTCACGAGCAGGACAGAGGCAAGCGTCGCGCCCTCGGTGGCCACCCACATCACCCCGAGGTTGTCGGCGAGCGGCACCAGGAGCATCACCCCGACAAACAGCGGCGTCAGCACATAATAACGCCGCAGCTGTTTCACCGTGATCCGGCCGTCGCGCCAGTCGCGGCGGAAGAACCCGACGGCGTAAACCGACGTGACCAGCGCCACAAACGCCGTCAGCCCGATGACCAGCGCGCTGAGCGCGTCCGCCCGGAGGAAGCCGCCGAGGGCCGTCACGGGGCCGTGCGCCAGCACGCCAGCGCCAACGTCCAGCGCGAGCGCTGCGACCACCGCGAACGCGAGCAGGTTCACGCGCTCCCATGCGCGGGGGGAATCCGTCGCGAGACAAAGAAGACCGGCGGCCACCGGGATGACTAGAAGGGCGATCAACTCCATCGGAAAATCGTTTTTTGCAGCGGACAGCTGAAAGATTCGGAGGATCCGCCCATCGTTCCCCTCCGATAATGCCGGCCGGCCGATGCGTGATGTCGAGCACCGGCTCCGGCAGCCAGACGCTGAAGGCCAGCATGCCCGCGGCTGCCATCGCCCGGCGCGCGCAGGAGCCAGCACGCCAGGGCGGCGCCGGCCGGCACGAAAAGCATGGGGGCGAGGAGGCTCATGTCATGCGGGTCCGTCGTTCATCCCTTCAACTGGCTCAGCTTGCTGATGTCCATCGATTCAAACGTCTCGCGGATGCGGTAGACGAGAATCCCCAGGATCATCACGGCGACCAGCACGTCGAAAAAGATCCCCAGCTCCACGACCAGCGGCATGCCGTAGGTGGTGAGCGCCACGGCGGCGAGCATCACCCCGTTCTCGATCGTCAGCAGCGCCAGCACCTGCGTGATCGCCTTGCGCCGGTTGATCATCAGGAAGAAGCCGGTCAGCACGAGCGTGATCGCGACCGCGAGGGTGTTGTTGCCCAGGCGCTCAAGAGAAGTGAACGGGCGCGCCACCAGGTAGCCGAGCAGCGTGAGGCCGCCGCAAACAAGCATGGACGTGGGGAAATTGACCAGCGGCTCGATCTCCTGGACGATCTTCATCTTCCGCACCTGCCGGTCGAGCAGCCACGGGAGAAACATCACCTTGCCGATGAGCGTCAGCACCACGACGACGTAGACGTGGAACGCGTTGTGCGAATACGCCACGACCCCGGCGATCCCGGCCAGGAACAGGGACTGGATGGCGAACAGGCGGATGCTGGTCAGCAGCATTCGCTGCACGGCGAGCAGCAGCTGCGCAACGAGCATCAGCGCGGCAAAGAGCGCGATGAGCTGGGCGGGAATTTCGGAGGCGGGCGGCGTGTGCATCGGAAGGTCACTGGAACAGGAATGTGGAAAGCAGGGAGAGACCGGCGAGGACGAACGCGGCGCTGAGCAAATCCGGCACGCGGAAGAGGCGGAGCTTCGCGTTCGTGGTCTCGACGATCACGACAAAGCTCGCGAGCACGAGCAGCTTGGCGCCGTACGCCAGCAGGCTGAGTGCCAGTCCCGACGGTGCCGCCGTCGCGATGCCGAACGGGAAGAAGACATTCACGAGCAGCGTCATCAAAACCAGCTGCTTGATCGACGCGCCCCATTCCATGANNCATCGCCTCGTGGATCATCGTCAACTCAAGGTGCGTCGCGGGGTTGTCCACGGGAAGCCGCCCGGTCTCGGCAAGCAGCACGATGAACAGGGCCGCGAACGCCAGGACGTGCATCGGGCTCAGCAGGCTCCAGCCGGGCCCAAGGGTCGCCGCAACGATCCGGCTGAGATCGGTCGAATGCGCGGCGATGGCCAGCGTGAAGATCGCCAGCATGAGGGCCGGCTCGGCGATCGCCGCGATGGTCATCTCGCGGCTGCTGCCCATCCCTCCGAACGCGCTCCCCGGATCGAGGCCGCCGAGCGCGAGGAAGAACCTGCCGAGGGCGAGCAGGCCGATCAGGGCGAGAGCGCCGCCGAAAAGGCTCAACGGCGCCTGCACGGTCAGCATCGGCACCATCAGCCCGGCCAGCAAAGCGGTGATGAACACGACGTGGGGCGCGAAGGAAAAAATCCACGAGGCGTGCGTGGAAATCACCATGTCCTTGCGGAAAGACTTGTGCAGGTCGAGGTACAGCTGCCAGACCGGCGGGCCACGGCGGTTCTGCAGGCGGGCCTTCCAGTTCTTGATAATTCCCGTCACGAGCGGTGCGAGCGCGAGCAACACCACCGTCTGCAAAACAATCGCTGTCACATCGAGGTTCATAGCGCGAACACCAGCAGCAGCAGGAGGGTTGCGAATATGTAGATGAGGTACGCCTGGAGGCTTCCGGCCTGAAGCGCGCGCATCCGCCGCGAGGCGCGCCAGACGAGCCAGTTCAGCGGACGGTAGATGCGGGTCTGGAAGACCTCCTCCACGTGGCTTTCGAAGCGGAGGTTACGGGCGAAATAGGGTGAAAAGTCGTATTCGCGCTGCACTTCGCGGCGCGGCCGGAAGAGCGCCTTGAAGATCATGCGGATCGGCTTCGAGAAACCGGTCGCGGTGTATTCCATGCGGGGCGTCAGCCCCTGCAGCCCGCAATCCCAGGTCGGACCGCGCCGCACGCTCGTCCCCCGGGAAAACATCCACCAGAGCGCCAGCGGCACCGGCACCAGACACAGGGCCATGAGCGAAAGGCCGAGCGTGGACACGGTCCCCCCTGAAGGCGTCGCGCCTGCGAGCACAAGGCCATCGGCCAGGCTGAGCTGCGAGCTGAGCGCGTGCCCCGCGAGCTGGAGGGTCACGGGATCGAGCAGCCGGACAAACTGCGCGGGAAACAGGCCCAGGACGACGCAGGCCAGCGTGAGCAGAACCTGCCCGGCGATCTCCTGCCAGCCGGCCTCCTCTGCGCGGGCGGCGCACTCGCTGCGCGGCTGCGCGAGAAACGTGATGCCATAGGCCTTCACGAAACACGCGGCGGCGAGGGCGCCGGTGAGCGCAAGCATTGCACCGCCGAACGGAAACATCAGCCGGATCAGGCTCTGGGTCGTTCCGAAACCCTGGAGCAACGACTGGTACGTGAGCCATTCGCTCACGAACCCGTTGAGCGGCGGCAACGCGGAGATTGCCACCGCGGCGATCAGAAAACAGAGCGCAGTCCGAGGCATGCGCTTCACGAGTCCGCCCATCTCCTCCATGTTGCGCGTGTGGGTCGCATGGACGACCACGCCCGCGCCGAGGAAAAGCAGGGCCTTGAACACCGCGTGGTTGATCGTGTGGTACAATCCCGCCACGAGGGCCAGCGAGGCCAGCAATGGATGTCCGCTGTGCAGGAACATCAGCGCCGTGCCCAGACCCGTCAGGATGATGCCGATGTTCTCGATGCTGTGGTACGCAAGAAGCCGCTTGAGGTCGTGCTCCATGAGCGCGTAGAGCACGCCGAGCACGGCCGAGACGATGCCGAGGGTCAGCACAGTGACGCCCCACCAGTTCGGCGGCGCGCCCATGAAATCGAAGAAGACGCGGGTCAGGCCGTAGATCCCTGTCTTGATCAAGACGCCGGACATGAGCGCCGAGACGTTGCTCGGCGCCGCCGGATGGGCCACGGGAAGCCAGATGTGAACCGGGATGACGCCCGCCTTCACGCCGAAGCCCACGAGAAACAGGATGAACGCCGCGTTCCGCGGACCCGCAGCCATCGTCGCGCCGATCGCATGGAACCCATCAAATTCATAGCCGCCCGACGCTTTGAACAGCAGCAGAAAGCCGAGGATCAGGCATCCGGTGCCGATGTGCGACATCACAAAAAAGAGCACCCCGGCGTTGCGCGACTCCTCCTTCTCGTGCTCGAAGCTCACGAGGAAGTACGCCGACATCGCCATGATTTCCCAGGCGATCAGAAAGAAGAACGCGTTGTCCGCCAGGAAGACCAGCGTGGTGGCCAGCAGCGCCGAGTTGAAGAACGCGCCGAACACGCCGAGGTTTTTCTTGCCGAGGAACTGCCGGTTGTAGCCCAGCGAATAGACGGCGACCGCGAGGCCGATCAGGGAAACGATCAGCGTGAAAAAGAGCCCCAACGGATCGGGGCGGATCGAAAAATGGACGTAGGGGAGCAGCGCCGGGAGGATCTGCACCGAATCGTGCGGGCCGGCGGCGCCGGACAGGAGACCGGTCACGCTTGCCGCCACGCCGCTGACCGCGGCCAGCGCGGCGATGCAGCACGCGCAGAGATTCGCGGTCTTCCCGGCGCGCAGACACGCCATGCTGGCCACCACCCCCGCAAGGTAACCCAGCAGGGTCAGGAAAAGAAGCGTTAGCGGCAATGGCTCCATGCGTCGGGATCAGTTCGGCGGATTACGCAGGGTTTCGCAACTCTCCTTCTTCGCGGCGCCCGTCAGGTCTTGGGCCTGCCGCTGTTGTCGCCCGGGGATTTCAGGACCCCGTCGATGCGTTCGAGCGCGTTCGCGAGCTCCTGGCGGACGGTTTCGAGCTTTTGTTTTTCCTGGTGCAACGGATCGGTCGAGAGCGCCGGGGGCAGGCCGAGAAGCACGCGCGAGCGGGCCAGGGCCGCCTCGATGTGCGGGCAGACGTTGTCCCGGCCGATGCGGTCCAGGAACCCGGCCTTCTCCATCAGGAAAAGCGGCTGCGTGTGGGGGCCGCTCAGGATCAGGTGTTTTCCTTTGCGGTGAAGACGCTCGTAGAGGTCTTCGAGCGCATTGAGTCCGGTTGCGTCCATGGCCACAATCTTCCGCATGCGCAGGATCAGCACCGTCGGCTCCCGCTTTTCGCGCTTGAGCACGCTCTCCAGCTTGTCGACGGCACCGAAGAAGAACGCGCCGAAGATCCTGTAGACCATCACGCCCTCGGGGATCTCCCTGCCGACGAGCGAATGCTGCGAGCCTTCCGTCTCCGTTGTTTCGTCCACCGAGGTGATCTGGGTGGTCTCGGAAACACGCTTGATGAAGAGCACGGCGGCGAGCACCAGGCCG
>PMKA01000374.1 GCA_003157575.1 Opitutia bacterium | reverse complement strand
TCCTGGCCGACCTTGAGGATTTCGGAAGGCTTGGTGATGCGTTTCGTCCACGACATCTCGGTGATGTGCACGAGGCCCTCGACTCCGGGCTCGATCTCCACGAACGCGCCGTAGGGCACGAGGTTGACGACCTTGCCGCGGACCTTGGCGCCGACGGGATATTTGTGCTCGATGTCATCCCACGGATTCTTCGTGGTCTGCTTGAGCCCGAGGGAAACGCGCTCCTTCTCCCGGTTGACCTCGATGATCATGACCTGGACCTCCTCGCCCTGCTTGAGCATTTCGCTCGGGTGCGAGATGCGGCCCCAGCTCATGTCGGTNNCCGAAATCGGTGATGTTCTTGACGACGCCCTTCCGGATCTGGCCCGGCTGGATGCTTTCGAGCAGGTCGCGCCGCTTCTGGTGGCGCTGCTCCTCGATGAGTTCGCGCCGCGAAAGGACGATGTTCTTCCGGTCGAGATTGATCTTGAGTACCTTGAAATCGTAGGTCTGCCCGATGTATTGATCGAGGTTCTTCGGCGGCTGGATGTCGATGTGCGAGGCAGGCAGGAACGAATCCACGCCGATGCTCACGATCAGGCCGCCCTTGACCTTGGCCTTGACGCGTCCCGAAACGACCGAGCCTTCGGAGCATTTCTGGAGGATGTTGTCCCAATTTTTTTTCTGCTGCGCCAGATCATAGGAGATGATCGGGTTGCCGTCCCTGTCCTCGAGCTTCTCGAGGATGACTTCGATCTGCGAACCGATCTGCAGTTCCCCCAGATCGCCGAATTCCGAGGCAGGGATGACGCCCTCGGCTTTGCCGCCGATGTCGACGACGACTTCGTTCTGGCGGATTTCGGTGATGGTGCCCGGTACGATCGCGCCTTCCTTCAACGTGTCGAAGGAGCTCTGCGCGAGCAATTCTTGCATGACTGAACTCATTTGGATAAGCGGAGCCCGCCCGCCTGCTCCGTCGGCGGCCGCCCCCCGCGCCGGCCCTGCGGCCGTTGGTTGGAAGTTGAACTGACAATATCCGTCCACGGGAGCATTGCGGCGATGCGCGGACGGAGCCTGTAAATGCCGCAAACCGTCAAGTTCCCAGCCACGCGCGCCTTCCGCAAGCCCAAAATGTCCGGTTGGCAACGGCGCCTCGCCATCTCCGTCCCCGGAACACTGAGCCGTTTCGACGGGGGTTTGCCGAACGGGCGCCATGCCGCAAACACTGAAACGCAGCCTCGCCACCGCCCGCCGCACCTACACGACCCGCGCCCACAGAACCTTGAGATAGCGGCTTTCGAGGCAGTTTGACATGACCGGATGGTCGGGACCGGGGCCGGTGCGCTCGAAAAATTGCAGCCGCCGGTTGAGCCGGTGGGCGGCCTTGATGACATGCGCCTCAAATTCCTCGAGGCTCACGAGACCGGAGCACGAACAGGTCACGAACAGGCCGCCGGGCTTCACCAGGCTGATCGCAAGCTGGTTCAGATCCTCGTATTTGCGGCGGCCTTCCCAATGCCCGTCGCCGTCCCGCGTGAGGACGAACTTCGGCGGATCGAGCACCACCGCATCCCATCGCTCCCCGTTTTGCTGCATCTGGCGGGCATAGGCGAACGCGTCGGCGTGCACCCAATGCATGCGCGCCGGGGGCACCTGGTTGAGGTTCTGGTTGCGCCGGGCCTGCGCCACCGCGGTTTCGTCGAGATCGACCCCGGTCACGTCGGCCGGCCCTCCAAGCACGGAGGCCGCGAGCGCAAATCCGCCGGTATAGCAGCAAAGGTCCAGCACCCGCGCGCCCTTCACCATGCGCGAGAAACGCAGGCGGTTGTCGCGCTGGTCGCAGAAAAAACCGGTCTTGTGCCCCTCCTCGAAATCGACCTCGTACCGCACCGCGTGTTCGCGGATGCGCACCTTCGCCGGCGCCGTCGCCGTCGTCTCCTTCATCAGCGACGGCTTGATGCCTTCGAGGCTGCCGAAGTCGTGGTCGACATAGAGGTGCACATGCCTTGTGCCGCAGAGCTCGTGGAACAGGGGAAGCAGCCGGGGCAGGCGCTGAAAGATGCCGAGACTGGCGACCTCGCAGAAAAGCACGTCGCCGTACCGGTCGACCGTCAGGCCGCTGAGTCCGTCGCCGTCGGAATTGACGACGCGCCAGGCGTCGGATTGCTCGTCGATCCTGAGCCAGTCGCGCCGCAGGGCGACGGCGCGCCGCACCGCCTCCTCGAAATATTCCTCGCCCACCGGCTCGCTTGAATGGCAGATGACCCGCACCGGGATCTTCGCCCGGGGATGAAAGAGCCCGGCCCCGGCACGATCTCCCTTGCGATCATAGACCGCGACCAGATCGCCCGCCTTTGCGTCGGGCGAGACGCGATCCAGCATCCGCGGAAAGATGTGCGGCTGAAAGGTGACGAACTTGAGCTGCACCCATGGCCGCGACCATCCCGCGCCTGCGACGGAAGCCGTTCGCGTCGCAGCGGGGCCGTTTTCGGACGGTCGATCAGGCATGTAAGAAGCGGGGAGGACGAAGTCCGACACGCTCCTATGCGACACGCTCGACGATCAGCGGCGGAGGCGTCGGGCGCTTCGGCGCGAGGCGGTAGGCATTCTTGAAATACTCCAGCGACTGTTCGAGCTTCGCCTCGTCGTTGTAGTGAATCATCATGAGCGCCTCGCCCTGCTTCACCTGCGTGCCCACCTTCTTGATTTCCGAGACTCCGATCGCGTAGTCGATCTTGTCGTGCGACATCTCCCTGCCGGCGCCGAGCAGATGGACCCCGCGGGCGATCATCGCGGCGTTGATGGTGTGGACATAACCCCGCTTCGGGGCGGGCAGCTTGCGAATGTGCTTCGCCTGCGGGAATTTTTCCGGATGGTCGATGTAGGAGACGTCGCCGCCCTGCGCCTGGACCAGCTCCTTGAACTTCTCGAGGGCGGAGCCGTCCGAAAGGTGGCGCTGGACGGTCTGCTTTGCGGAAAGCGTCGAACCGGCGACCCCTGCGAGCCGCACAATCTCCATGCCGAGCTTGAGGACGAGCTCCTTCATGTCTTCGGGACCGCCGCCCTTGAGCAGGGTGATGGCCTCCTTGACCTCGAGCGATGTTCCCACGGTGTCGCCGAGCGGCTGGTTCATGTCGGTGACGAGCGCGACGCACCGCCGCTTCATGGAGCGGCCCACCCGTGTCATCGAACGGGCGAGCTGCTTGGCCTGCTCGAGGTCGCGGATGAACGAGCCGTTGCCCCACTTCACGTCGATCACCAGACCTTCCGAGCCTTCCGCCAGCTTGCGCGAGAGCACGCTGCCGGTGATGAGGGGGAGGCTTGGGATTGTGCCGGTGTCCTTGCGCAACTCGTAGAACTTCGCATCAGCCGGCGCCAACTCGGGCACCTGCGCCGCGATCGCGCCGCCAATCTGTCCGAGCTGTTCGACGAAATGGGGGATGGTCTGGATGCCCTTGAATCCGGGAATCGCCGCCAGCTGGTCGAGCGTGTTGATGATGTATTCCTGATCGGAACCGCACATCATGGGAACAACGACGCCGCTGGCCATGGCGAGGGGCACCAGGACGAGCGAAGTCTTGTCGCCCACCCCTCCCGTTGAGTATTTGTCGATCTTCGGTTTGGCTATATGCGACAGATCGATGACCTCGCCGGACAGCATCATCTCCTCGGTGAGGATCGCCGTCTCCTGCGCGGACATGTTGGCAAAATAGATCGCCATGAGCAGAGCCGCGAGCTGGTGCTGAGGCATCTCCCCATCCAGCGTGGAATCAATGATATATCGGATCTCCTCCTGGGTGAATTCACCTCCGTCGCGCTTCTTCTCGATCAGATAACTGAAAGAGGGCTTGATGAACCTGCGCATTGGCAGGGGACGCTTTCTCATGTGGCTGGTCATGGAACTTGTTGGTTGCCGCTGGCTATAAAAGTTTAATATAAAAAACAATCTATCATGTTTGTCGAGACAATTTTACCAATCTTATGTACCCTGCGAATGACGTGAATCTTCGCCATTTTGTCGGCTCTCGCATGACAACTTCCGCTCAATTACGCGCTTGCGGCAGTTTGGCGCGCTTCGTTGAGTGACCCCATGGATCTCAGTTTCGATCTTGTCGCAGCCCTCGACAACGCCCTCCTAGGGGCCGCGAGCCGCGCTGGACTCTCTGGAAACGCCTTCGCCCCGGGAGTCCGGACGGCTGATCCCGTCCACGGCGACTTCCAGGCCAACGGCGTCCTCGCCTACGCAAAACAGACGCGCCAGAATCCGCGGGCAGTCGCACAGACCCTGGTCGGGCAGCTGGCCGATCTCGATCCGATCTGCGAGGTTTCTGTGGCGGGGCCGGGATTCATAAACTTCCGCCTCAGGCCAAATGCGCTTCTTGCATGGCTGTCGGCGCACGGCACCCGCGCCGCGCTCGCCGCCGAAGCCGCGACAGCTGAAAAGGGGCACACGGTGGTCGTGGATTACAGCTCTCCGAACACCGCCAAGCAAATGCATGTCGGGCACCTCCGCTCGGCCGTCATCGGCGAGGCGGTCTGCCGCCTGCTGGAATTCAGCGGGGCAAAGGTCATCCGGGACAACCATGTCGGCGACTGGGGAACCCAATTCGGCAAACTCATCTGGGCCTACAAGCGCCGCCTCGATCCCGAAGCCCTCGCACGCGATGCGCTGGAGGAGTTCGAGCGGCTGTACAAGCTCGGCAATTCGGCGGCCGAGGCCGATCCGGCCGTGCTGAAGGAGGCGCAGCAGGAGCTCGTCAAGCTGCAGGCCCACGATCCCGAGAACCTGGCCCTCTGGCGTCACATCGGCGAAGTCAGCCTGTCCGCATTTCAGGATATCTACAACCAGCTCGGCATCCGCTTCGACCTCACCCTAGGCGAAAGCTTCTACAACGCCAGGCTGGAGCCGGTCTACAGCGAGCTGGCCGGCTGCGGCCTCGCCACCGAAAGCGAGGGAGCCCTCGTCGTCTTCCATGCGGAGCACCCGCGCTTCAAGACCCAGCCGTTTATCGTCCGGAAATCCGACGGCGCGGCAAACTATGCGACGACGGACCTGGCCACCCTGCTCTACCGCACGGAAGACCTGCACGCCACGGACGTGCTTTATGTCGTGGACAAGCGCCAATCCGATCATTTCGAGCAGCTTTTCCTGACGGCGCGCAAGTGGTTCGAAAGAACCGGCCGCCCGCTGCCCCGTCTCCGGCACCTCGATTTCGGCACGGTTCTGGGCGAAAACAACAAGCCGCTGAAGACGAAGAGCGGCGACAACATCCGCCTCAAGGAACTGCTCTCGGAGGCCTTCGACCGGTCCTATCAGCTCGTCACGGCCAAGAATCCGGAGCTTTCCGAGGAGGAGCGCCGCGAAATCGCCCGGATCGTCGGGGTCGGCTCGGTGCAATACGCCGACCTCTCCCAGAACCGTTCCAGCGACTACGTCTTCGCCTGGGACAAGATGATCTCGCTCGACGGAAACACCGCCGCATACCTCCTGTATGCCGTCGCCCGCATCCACAGCATCTTTCGCAAACTGGACCTGGATCCCGCCCAATGCCGCGCCGGGGACGAAGCCACGCCGTTCGAAACGCCGACCGAGCTGGCGCTCGCACGCAAGCTCGTGCGCTTCCCCGACGCCCTCGGCGCCGCGACCGTCAACCTGCGTCCGCACCTCCTCTGCACGTACCTGTACGAACTCGCCGGCGAATTCAGCGCTTTCTACTACGAGGACAAGGTTGCCGTGCCTGAGGCGCCGATCCGCTCCCGCCGCCTCCTGCTTTGCAGCCGCACGCTGCTGCTGCTGGAAACGGGGCTGCATCTCCTCGGCCTGCGCACGCTGACGCGGATGTGAGCGGCGCCCGCTTCCGGCGGCCCCCCCTCCCCAGGGTTGATTCGTGCCGCGCG
>PMKA01000342.1 GCA_003157575.1 Opitutia bacterium | reverse complement strand
CGATTCCGCTTGCCAAGACTCTTCAATTAACTACCACACACCGACCCGCCTGAGGTGGCTGGTTTTGGGGTGACCCGAAGTGGCTGGTTTTACCCCGTCCCTTGACAGATTCGTGACACAAGGGGGATCGATCAGCGCTCCTATCAGCGGTTTAACTGCTCCCAAGGGTAAAGGTGCCGCAGAAGTCGTTTTGCGATCGTTCATCGATTCTCCTAATCATTTCAGGCAGAAACGTGGTTTATCGGAACATGCACCCGATACCACGCCAGCCCCCGGCTGGCGCGGCGCTTTCTGATCAGAATTGCGCCGGCGGCGTTACTGGCCTAGGGTGCGGCCGTCTTTGTGAACATCAATCTATGACTGCAATGAACAAACTCCCGTTCTTCGCGAAGCTCGGCGTTGTCGGACTTCTGGTGGGTATTCTGCAGGGAACGGCCTGGGCCGCTCCCGTAGTCGCCCAGCCGCTGCCGCCGGCTGTTGAAGGGCCGGCTGCCGCTCAGCCCACGCCAAATCACATCTGGATTCCAGGCCAATGGCACCAGACAAATGACGGCTATTCCTGGGTCGCCGGACATTGGGATCTGGCTCCGCGCCCGGGGGCGTCATGGATACCCGCCCATTGGGAGGCGCGCGACGGCGGGTTCGCGCTCATCGAGGGGTTCTGGCAGGACGCCCAACCCGTCGCGGTGGTTGCGCCCCCGCCAGCGCAGGAGGTTGTTGTCGAGGCGGCTCCTCCGCCGCCCCAGACCGAGGTGATCATCGAGCGTCCGTCGCCGCGCCACGTATGGATCGGCGGCTACTGGGGATGGCATGAAGGGCGTCATGTGTGGATCGCAGGGCGTTGGGAGCTGCCGCCGCACGAACACGCGATTTGGGAGGCGCCGCGCTGGGAGATCCGCGGCGGCCGCTACGTCCTTGTTCCGGGAAGGTGGCGCGAAAACGAGACCCGTCTCGAGGTGGCGATCCCGATCGGACACGGCGAGCTGGTGCTCGGCGCGCGGAACGGCCCCGGACATCCGGCTGAAATGATCATCCGCGAAGGTCCTCCCGCGCCCCGCCGGGAAGTCATGCGTGAACACGACCGGCCTTCTCCGCGGCACATGTGGATCGCCGGCTACTGGGGCTGGCACGAGGGCAAGCATGTCTGGATGGCCGGCCATTGGGAACTGCCGCCGCACGAACATGCCGTGTGGGAGGCGCCGCGCTGGGAGCAGCGCAACGGCGGCTTCGTATTCATCGAAGGCCGCTGGCGGTAACAGCCTGCCGGGCGTCGCGCCCTCCAGGCTGCCAAACAAATGGTGGACGCCCTTTGATGCTTCAGATTTCCCGCGTCCGCGGGAAATCTGCCTGCCGTTTCCAGGCCCCTGGAAACGGCTCAAAAGTAATCCACGTACTCCGGCACGAACATGCGGGCGCGTACGTCCGCCTCAATGTCGGCCGGCCGCGGCCGCCGGGCCAGCCCGGCGCGATGCGCCTCCCCGGCCACCGCCGTCGCAATCCGGACGGAAACCTCGCGGATCTTCGATAGCGGCGGATAGACGCGCCCCAGGGCAAAATCCTCTTCGCCCGCCTGCGCCGCAAGCGTGCGCGCGGCGGTCAGGAACATCCCGTCCGTGATCCTGGACGCCTCGCAGACAAGCGCCCCCAGGCCGACACCCGGGAAGATGTAGACGTTGTTGCCCTGACCCGGAACGTAGGTGCGGCCCGCGATGGTCACGGGCGGGAACGGGCTGCCGCTCGCAAAAACGGCGCGGCCGTCCGACCACTGGTAGGCCTGTTCGGCGGTGCATTCGGCTTTCGACGTGGGATTCGAAAGGGCGAAGATGATCGGGCGCGGGTTGAGCGCCGCCATCCGGGCGACGATTTCGCGGGTGAATCCCTGCGCCTGCCCCGAAACCCCGATCAGCGCCGTGGGCCGATGCGCCTCCAACGCTCCAGCGAGCGTCGCGACGGGGGGATGATCCTGCGCATAGGGCTCCTTGTGCTCGGCAAGCCGGCCGGGCCGGCTCCGCACAACAAGACCCTGCGAATCCACAAACCAGCAGCGGCTCCGGGCCTCGGCGAGACCGAGCCCCTCCTCCTGCAGCGCCGACACGAACAGGTCCGCGATGCCGGTGCCGGCCTCACCGGCGCCAAGGAAAAGCAGCCTCTGGTCGCGCAGGCTGCCGCCGGTCAGCCGCAATCCGCCGAGCAGGCCGGCCAGGGCCACCGCCGCAGTGCCCTGGATGTCGTCGTTGAAACTGCAGATCTGGTCCCTGTACGCCCGCAGCAGACGGAAGGCGTTCGTATTGCCGAAGTCCTCCCATTGCAGCAGCGCCTTCGGGTAGGCCTGCCGCACGGCCGCAACGAACTCCGCGATGAACGCGTCGTATTCGGGCCCCCGCACGCGCCGCTGGTTGATCCCGATGTACAGCGGATCGTCATGCAGCTTCTCGTTGTCGGTCCCGACGTCCAGCGTGACGGGAAGGCAGTAATACGGATGCAGGCCGGCGCAGGCGGTGTAGAGGGAGAGCTTGCCGACCGGAATGCCCATGCCGAGCGCCCCCAGGTCGCCCAGGCCGAGGATGCGCTCGCCGTCCGTGACGACGATCATGCGCACGTCGGGATGCGGCCAGTGTCGCAGAATTTCCGATACACGACCGCGTTCGCGAATGCTGATGAAGAGGCCCCGCGAGCGCCGGAAGATCGCGCCGTATTCGAGGCAGGCCTGGCCCACGGTCGGCGTGTAGATGATCGGGATCATCTCCTCCGCATGCTCCTCCACCAGCCGGTAGAAGAGCGTTTCGTTACGGTTCTGAAGGGTCGTCAGGAAGATGAACTTCTCGAGAGGATCCGCCTTTCGCTGGAAATTGCCGTAGACGCGCCGCAGCTGCTCCTCGATCGTGAAAACGCGCGGCGGCAGCAGCCCACGGAGTCCCAGCACGTCGCGCTCACGCTCGGTGAACGCCGTGCCCTTGTTCAGCAGGGAGTTTGTCAGCAACGCGGGCCCCGTCGGGAAAAACAATCCCCCGTGCGAACGAAGGCCCTCATCTGCATCGTGGTCGGTCATGCCGTGTATTCAACGCCCGGAGGCGGGTGACGCGATGAAAATTGCGCCCCCGCCTTGCCGCAGATGCGCGCCGCCTGGGATTGCCGCCTTTCCGAAAGATCGTCTTCTTGATTCTTCCGACCCGCTCCGGCTCTGGATTTCTTGAATCCTCAACTCCAGAGTCTTCCTGGTCTCCCGGCCCCCGCCGGCCCGTTCGCGGGTGTCCGTGCGCACTTTCTCCTATGAGAACCGCCGGATTCTCCTCTAGAATATCGTTGCATTGAGAGGGAAGGGCACTATGACGAACAGCACTATGGCAAAGAAACCCGCCCGCACCCCGAATGCTAAGTTCATGGCCCCGGTCACCCCGGACGCCGTTCTTTCCGCTGTCGTCGGCAGCAAGCCGCTGCCCCGGACTGAGCTCACCAAGAAACTCTGGGACTACATCAAGAAGAATGGTCTCCAGGACAAGAAGGTGAAGACGCAGATCAATGGCGACGACAAGCTGAAGGCTGTGTTCAATGGCAAGGCCAAGGTCAGCATGTTCGAAATGACGAAGCTGGTCTCCGGTCACGTGACGAAATAGGCCCTCTTCTTCCGTTGTGACGCCGCCCCGGATTTCCAGGGCGGCGTTTTTGTTTTGTCCTCATGAGGGGGGGAAAAGAAAAACGCACTTGACAGGAGAGATATTATGATGATATCACTATAATATCTTTTCAAATCTGCCTCCCCACTCCCATGAACCCATCAGAACTTGCAGCGGACACCCGCAATCATGAGCTTCCAGTGCGCGCGGCCAGCGGCTGGATGTGCCTGTTTGTCATCTTCCTGCTCTATCTGGCCGCAATCGGGTCCTTCGTTTCCGGCCTGGCGGCCCTCGCAGGTTCCCACCAGGAAGGAGGCTGGCTGCTCGGTGCATCCGCCCTTCTGCTGATCCTCGCGATCACCGGCAGCTGCGGCCTCTTCACCCTCCAGCCGAACGAGGCCGCCGTGCTCATTCTCTTCGGCGCCTACAAGGGCACTGTCCGCGACAGCGGTTTTTTCTGGACGAATCCGTTCAACCAAAGATCAAGGATTTCGCTCCGGGCGCGAAATCTCAACGGCGACAAGCTCAAGGTGAACGACAAACGCGGCAATCCCATCGAAATCGCCGCCGTGGTCGTCTGGAGGGTCCAGGACACCGCTCAGGCATGCTTCGACGTGGACAACTATGAGAATTACGTGGCGGTGCAGAGCGAGTCCGCCGTCCGCCATCTGGCCAGCGGTTATGCCTACGATGAAGGCGAGCCAAACGAGATCACCTTGCGCGGCGGCAGCGAAGACGTCTCCGCGGCCCTTCGCGAAGAACTGCACCAGCGGCTGTCCAAGGCCGGCGTGCACGTCGAGGAAGCCCGGCTGACGCATCTCGCGTACGCCCCGGAGATCGCCCACGCCATGCTCCGGCGCCAGCAGGCCGAGGCGGTGATCGCCGCACGGCAGAAGATAGTGCACGGCGCTGTCAGCATGGTCGAGATGGCCCTGAAGGAGCTCGCCGAGAAGCACGTCCTCAACCTCGACGAGGAGCGAAAGGCTGCGATGGTCAGTAATCTTCTCGTTGTGCTCTGCGGCGAGGCCGAGGTCCATCCGGTCGTCAACACAGGGACGCTTTACAACTGACCGGAATCATGTCCCTCGATCGCCACGTTCCCGATGCGGAGTTCGCGGCCGCTCCAGCAGGCGCGCGCGTGCGCCTGGCCACCCTTGTCTCCGCAGTGCTCGTCCTGTTCGGAGCCGTGGCGGTTGCCTTCATGATGCTGCGGGATCCTCACGTGCCGCGCCCGATGCTCGCCATCGTCGGGGTCATTCCGTGCTCGGCGATCATCACCTGGTGGACCGCCCGGATCCGGCGTTATCGCCTGGCCGGGGACGAGCTTCTGGTCGAATTGCCCTTCCGCACCGTGAAGATTCCCCTTGCGGGCCTGACAAGCGTCGCGCAGGACCGCGAAGCGATGCGCCGTGCATGGAAGGTGTATGGCAACGGCGGACTGGGCGCCTACTCCGGCCGCTTCCGCAACAAGCGGCTGGGCCCGTTCAGGGCGTTTCTGACGGACGCGGACCACGCCGTTGTGCTGCGCTGGCCCGACCGGTGCCTCGTCATCTCGCCGGGACAGGATTACACCTTTGTTGAAACCGTGCGGAAACGCACCGGGCTGGCCCGCTGATCCCGATGCCATCCGAAGACCGCAAGGCGTTCCTGCTGCGCATCGATCCCAAGCTGTGGGCGGAACTCGAGTCCCTGGCCGCGGATGAATTGCGCAGCGTCAACGGCCAGATCGAATTCCTTCTCCGCCAGGCGGTGCAGCAACGCCGCCACCTGCCGGCAACGGACGGCGGAGAACGGAAGCCGAAAACCGGACAGGGCTGAGCTCGGACTGGCTCGCCCACGGCCCTCCTCCATGCCGCCGCCTTCCGCATCCTCCCGCCACGTCCGGGCACTCCTCATGCTGGTGCTCGCAAACGTGTTTTGGGGGCTGAGCTTCCCGCTCATCAAGGCGATCGCACTCGAACACGGTCGCCTCCTGCCCGGGAGCGGCAGCTGGTCTGTCACCGCCTGCATGATCGCCCCGCGCTTCGTGCTGGCCGCGGCGATTCTGGCTTTGTTCCGACGGGACGCGCTCCGCGGCATAAGCCGGCTTGAACTCCGCCAGGGCGCGGGCCTGGCGTCGTTCGCGGTGCTCGGGATGTTCCTTCAAAACGACGGCCTGCAATACACGTCGGCATCGACGTCCGCCTTCCTCACCCAGATCTACGCCATCCTGATCCCCCTCTGGCTGGCCCTGCGCAGGCGCCGCCTGCCGTCGGCGACCGTGTGGATCAGTTGCACGCTTGTGCTCGCCGGCGTGGCGGTGCTGGCACGGCTTGACTGGCGCGACCAGCATCTCGGCCGCGGGGAAATCGAAACCATGGCCAGCTCCCTGTTCTTCATGGGGCAGATCCTGCTTCTCGACCGCGCAGACTTCGCCGCCAACCGGCCGATCCCGGTGACGTTCGTGCTGTTTGTCGTCGAGGCCGCCGTGTCACTCGTCATGGTCGCCGTCACAACGCCGCACCCGGGCGAAATTCCCGTGTTGTTTTCCTCATTGCCCTGGCTCGGCTTCACCGCGGCTCTCACCCTCTTCTGCACCGTCGCTGCGTTCACCATCATGAACACCTGGCAGCCGAAGATCACGGCGACGGAGGCCGGGCTCGTTTACTGCCTCGAACCGGTGTTCGCGTCCTGCCTGGCCCTGTTCCTGCCCGGCCTCTTCGCGCGCTGGGCCGGGTTCGCCTATCCCAACGAAACCCTGACAATGAATCTCCTGGTCGGCGGCGGCCTCATCACCGCCGCGAACCTGCTTGTCCAGCTGGCCGGCCGCCGGCGCCCAATCGCGCCCCTTGCCGTCTGATACGCCCCTGTCATGCTTCCGGACATGGCAACCCCCGTTTTTCCCCAGGCCATCATCGCCCGAAAACGCGACGGCTTCGTTCTCACCCAGGAAGAAATCGCCGATTTCGTCCGCGGCGTCACCAACGGGGAGTGGGCCGATTACCAGGCCTCCGCACTGCTCATGGCGGTCTACCTTCGCGGAATGACGCCGGCCGAGACCTCCTGCCTGACCGACGCCATGATGCGCTCCGGCGCCATCGCCGACCTTTCCAGCGTCCCTGGAATTAAGGTCGACAAGCATTCGACCGGCGGGGTGGGCGACAAGGTCTCGCTCATCCTGGCTCCGCTGGTCGCCGCCTGCGGAACGCCGGTGCCGATGATCAGCGGACGCGGTCTGGGCCACACCGGAGGCACCCTCGACAAACTCGAGTCGATTCCCGGCTTCCGGGTCGACCTTCCGCTCGCCGCCTACACCGCCCAGATCCGGCGCATCGGCGTGGCCATGATCGGCCAGACCGCCGAGATCGCACCCGCCGATCGCAGGCTCTACGCGTTGCGCGATGTCACCGCCACGGTCGAGTCCATACCTCTGATTTGCGCGAGCATCATGTCCAAAAAACTAGCCGAGGGCATCGATGCGCTCGTTCTTGACGTCACCTTCGGCCGCGGCGCATTCATGAAGGAGAAGTCCCGCGCGAAGGAACTCGCCGCCGCAATGGTCGCGATCGGCCGGGCGATGGAAAAACCGACGCGGGCGCTGCTCACGTCGATGGACCAGCCCCTGGGCCGGACCGTCGGCGACGCGGTCGAAGTGATCGAGTCGATCGAGGCGCTCAAGGGCCGGGGGCCGGCCGATGTCATGGAGGTCACTTTTGCGCTCGGCGTGCAGATGCTTCAGCTCGGCAAAGCGGCCTCAAGCTGCACGGAGGCCCGCGCCCGGCTCGAGAAGGCCATCGCCGACGGCTCCGCCCTGGCAAAATTCCGGGAGCTCATCGCCGCCCAGGGAGGCGACCCGGCTGTGATCGACGATTACACGCGTCTGCCGCATGCGCCCCTGGTCCGCGAGTTGACCTCGCCCGCCGCCGGTTGCGTCACCGATGTCGATCCAATGGCTGTCGCCCGGGCCGCGTTGCTGCTCGGCGCCGGCCGGGCGAACGTCTCCGCCGCAGTCGACCACGCCGTAGGCATAACCGGTCTCGTGAAAATCGGCGAGACCGTCCCCCATGGCGGCCGCCTGTGCACCATCCATGCGAATGACGGGACGCTCCTCACAGCCGCTTTGAAGCTTCTCGAACCCGCCTTTGCCGTCGGCCGGGATCCCGTGGAGCCGCCGGTCCTGATCGATGAGTTGATCGAATAGGAGGAGCCTGCCGTTCTGATAGGATTCCTCCTCCGACGGCGGGAACTTCATAACGCTCGCCCGCGCCGGGAAAGCCGTTAACGTGCCCCGATCATGTATTCCCTTGGAAAACGTCTTGCTTGGCTTGAGGGTCCCGGCGCAACTTGCGAAAAAACCAACCCGGTGCCCCCGCGCGCCTGGCATCTTGTGCTGCTCGGACCGCCGGGAGTGGGCAAGGGGACACAGGCTGAGAAGATCGTGGCCGAATTCGGCGCCTGCCATCTTTCGACCGGCGACGTCTTCCGCCACGCCGCCCGCAACCTGAACGGCAAGGCGCCCTCGCCGGCCATGGCCATCGCCCTGGCCGCGATGAAACGCGGCGAGCTGGTGTCCGACAACACGGTGGTCGAACTCGTGCGCGAACGCGCCTCGTGCCTCGCGTGCCAGTACGGTTTTCTGCTCGACGGGTTTCCCCGCACCATCGACCAGGCCCATGCGCTCGATGATATTCTCCGTGGCGTCGGATCCAAACTCGACGCCGCCGTCAACTTCTTCGCCCCGGAAGCCCTGATCATCGAACGGCTTTCCGGCCGGCGGGTCTGCAAGCAGTGCCGCACGGGCTACCATGTCGCAAACAAACCGTCGCGAGTGCCCGGTCGCTGCGACGCCTGCGGCGGCGAGCTCATCCAGCGCGATGACGACAAGCCCGAGGCGATCCGCACCCGCCTGCAAGCCTACGCCGCAACCTGCAATCCGGTCCTGGAGTACTACCGGAAGAAGGGCCTGCTCCGGGAGATTGAAGCGTCTGGGGACCCGGATGCGGTCTTCGCACAGACGCGTTCTGCGATTCAGAAGCTGGCCTGAATCATCGTCCGAACCAGCCCGACGCCATGTCGAGCAGGTGATGGGCCGCTCCGCCAAGCATGACTGCAACCGCCATTCCGGCTGCCGCTGCTGCATACCCGGCCGCGATGGCAACGCCGTCTTTTTCCAGCAATCCGGCCGTGATCAACAGGATCACCCAGGCCGGCACGGTGTTTGAAAACGGGATCGGAAGGGGAAGCGTCAGGACGCCCGCCGCCAACAGGATCATCACCGCGTGGAGGTTGCGGAGAACCGGCGCGTCGACCAATCCCCTGGCGCGCGGCCGGAGGAAGGTCTCGAGAAACCTGATCACCCGGGCCGCCACGACAAGGACCCTGCGGAAAAAACCCGGGGGCAGTCGTTTTCGAAGCATCCATTCCGGCAGCCAGGGACGCAGCCCGAGCGCCTGGCGCAGCGCGATCAGCGCGATGACAAGTCCGAACGGCGTGGACAATCCCGGCACAGGGATCGGAACGCAGAACGGGAGCGCGAGCAGGAATACGAGCAGCAAGTAAGCCCGGCCGCGCAGGACCTCCACGACTTCGCCGAGTGTCACCGCCTTCTCCGAGAACCGTTCCTGCAGACCCGCCAGTTCATCGGACAGCCGGGGCTGCCTTCCCAGCGCCCTTCGCGGAGCCGGCTCAGGTGCCCCGGATGTTTCCATAAAGCTCGATTTGCAGTCGGTGGGCGTAACGGAAGCCCCGCTGTTTGCACAGTTCGCCCAGCCACGGCGCACGCGAGCGCAGCGCCTCGATCGTTGTGCCTTCAGGCATCAACAGCACCTTGTGCCGCGGAACATCGCACCGAAGCTGGGCCAGCATTCCCTCGATCTCCTCGACATCCTCCGGCCGCGCGACGACGAACTTCAGCTGCCAGGCCCCGGCGTCCATCCAGGCGCGCACAACCTCCGGCTGCCAGCGAAGCGACTCATGTTTCCGCCGCCACGCCGAATGCTGCAGCGGATCAGGCGCCGAATTGAGCAGCTTGGGCGACAGCGAGGCGAGGTCGCAGGCAATCCCGCCCGGAGCAACCGTGGCGGCCGTCTCGATCGTCACGTGCCGGCCGAGCCGCCCCAGCTCGGCTGCAAGATCGGCGATTCCCGGCGCCACCATCGGCTCGCCCCCGGTCAGGACAACGTGCTGCGCCGGATGCCTCGTGACCTCGCCGACAATCCCTTCGATCGTCATCGGCCGGCCTTCCGGCCGCCAGGAGGCGTACGGTGTGTCGCACCAGGTGCAGCGCAGATTGCATCCCGAGGTCCGGACGAAGACCGACGGCACTCCCGTAAGTTCGCCCTCGCCCTGGATTGAATAGAATATCTCCGAGATCAGCATCCAGCGAGGCGCCGCCTCGGGCCGTCCAGCGTACCAGGACAAACGGAATTTGCGGTCGACGAACGCCCGGTTGTGTAGGGCGCCTCGCTGTAACGTCCGCTGCGCGGACGGGTCGATCCGATGATTGGTCCCATCATCTTCTTTTGGAGGCGCGACAAGTGATTCGCGTCTCGATGAGATTGCCTGTTCATTGCAGTTTCGGCGGGTGCCCCTTCAAGGTTTCTTTGGGATTTGCAGTTTGGGATTTGGAGTTTGGCTTTTCTGGTTTCGGCGGCAGCGCATCTGTCGACGCGTAAATGGTGGGGTCGGGCAGACCCGCGACCAGGAACGCCTCGCGACGTTCCACGCAGGTGCCGCACCGCCCGCAGTGGATCTCGCCGCCC
>PMKA01000141.1 GCA_003157575.1 Opitutia bacterium | reverse complement strand
CGGGCGTCCTGGACCAGGGTGGCGACGCTGTAGAATCCCATGGGCTGGTTGTTGATAAGGCCGGCGTAGAATTCCGCCGGGCGATGGACCTTCAGGTAGGAACTCGCATAGGCGATGAGCGCGAAGCTGAGCGCATGGCTCTCCGGAAATCCGTAGAGCGCGAACGCCGCGAGCGAGTGGAGCACCTCCTCGATGGCCGCGGGCGGCACGTTGTTGTGCGCCATGGCTTCGCGCAGCTTCACCTGCATGCGCTCCATGCGCGCGGTCGAGCGCGTGAAGCCGATGGCGCGCCGCAGCTCGTCGGCCTCGGCGGCGGAGAATCCGCCCAACACCATCGCGATCTTCAGAATCTGCTCCTGAAACAGCGTGACGCCGAGGGTGCGTTCGAGGATCGGCCGGAGCCGTTCGTCGGGGTAGGTGACGGCCTGCCTGCCCGCCCGGCGTTCCAGGTAGGGGTGCACCGCGTCGCCGTGAATCGGCCCGGGCCGGATGATCGCGACCTCGACGGCGAGGTCGTAGAACGTGCACGGCTTCATGCGCGGCAGGGTCGCCATCTGCGCCCGGGATTCGACCTGGAAGACGCCGATGGTGTCGGCCTTTTGGAGCAGCGCGAAGGTCGCCGGATCGTCCTTCGGGATGCGCGCGAGGTCCACCGGCCGGCCGCGCGTCTGGCAGATCTCAAGCGAGTCCTGCAAAGCCGCCATCATTCCCAGCCCGAGCAGATCCACCTTGATGATCCCGAGGTCCTCGCAGTCGTCCTTGTCCCACTGCGCCACGACGCGCCCCGGCATCGTTGCGTTTTCGAGAGGCACCACGGAATCGAGCTGGCCCTGGCAGATGATCATACCGCCGCTGTGCTGGCCGAGATGCCGGGGAAGCCCGCGGAGGCGCTGCGTGAGCGAGACGAGCGCGGGCAGGCGCGGATGGGATGACGGCAATCCCGCCTGTTTCAACTGCTCGACGAGCTCAATGGTCTGGGGGAAATCGCCGTGCGCATACAGGCTGGAAAAACGGTCCAGGATGTTCTCCGGCAGGTTGAGCGCCTTGCCGAGCTCCCGCATCGTGCT
Organism: Opitutia bacterium; assembly: GCA_003157575.1. Lineage (GTDB taxonomy): Bacteria > Verrucomicrobiota > Verrucomicrobiia > Opitutales > Opitutaceae > Fen-1467. The sequence goes on along the minus strand of PMKA01000141.1, from coordinate 17,801 downwards.
GCGTCCGCGGTACGTGATGACGTTGGCGGTCATCGCCGCCCCGCGCGGGGCGTAACGCCGGTAGACCTCCTGGATCACCCACTCCCGGCGGTCGCCGCTGGGCAGGTCGAGGTCGATATCCGGCCAGTCAGACCGGCCTTCGCTGAGAAACCGTTCGAAGAGCAGGCGCCCGCCGACCGGATCGANNCGGCAGAAATTGCAGATGTCCCAGACCACCAGGAAATATCCGGCGAAGCCGAGCTTTGCGATGAGCGCAAGCTCGCGGTCGAGCTGCACGCGCACGGCCGGCGAGATGCCGCCGTAGCGCTGCTGCGCGCCGAACCAGGCGATCTTCCGCAGGAACGTGTCCATGGTTTCCCCCTGCGGCACCGGGAACGACGGAAATTGGTAGCCGAGGTTCTCCAGCCCGAACTCGATCCGCTCCGCGAAGCGCGCCGTGTTTGCGACCGCCTCGGGAAGATCGGCAAACAGTTGCGTCATCGCCGCGGCGGGCTTAAGATGCCGCTCGGCGTTGGGCGCGAGCAGCGTGCCCGCGGCGTCGAGGTGCGTGTGGTGGCGGATGCAGGTGAAAACATCGAGAATCTCGCGGCCGGCCGGGCTGGCGTGGAGAACTCCGTTGGTCGCGACCAGCGGCAGGCCGTGGGCCGCCGCCAGCTCAACCCGCATGTTGTTCTCCCGTTCTTCGCCGCGGACGAGGTGCCGCTGGATTTCCACGCCCAGCCGTTCGCGGCCGAAAATTTCAAGGAGCCGTCGCAGCGCCGCGTCGGCGCCCTCCGGTCCCGTGCTCCTCCAGGCCCGCGAAACAGGTCCCTCCTCGTCTCCGGTCAGGGCGAGAAGTCCGGTCGAGGCTTCGGCCAGTTCCTGCCATTGCACGCGGCTCTCGCCCTTGGGCGCGCGCAGCTTCGCTGTTGTGATCAGGCGGCAAAGCGAGCGATAGCCGTGGCGGGTCGCCACCAGCAGCGGAACCACCGACTCGTCCTCCATCGTGAGCTCTACGCCTACGATCGCGCGCAGGCCGGTCTCGCGCCCGGACGAGTGGAGCCGGACCGATCCGTAGACCCCGTCGCGGTCGCACAATGCGAGCGCGCCGAGTTCAAGGCGTGCGGCCTCGGTCGCAAGTTCCTCGGGCGACGATCCTCCGCGCAAGAAACTGAAGGCGCTGCGGCCATGGAGTTCGACGTAGCTCATCGGCAGAGAAAGCTGAAACCTGAAAGGCTGAAAACTGAAATAGGGAGTCGATCTATCTTACAGGAGCCCCCAGGAAAGCGCCGTCGGCGGACCGCTCCCCTGTAGGCGATCGGCCCGGACGCAAGGTCCGGCCCTACATTTCTCGATTGTGTAGGGTCGCCGCTTGTCGGCGGACCAACGTTTCCCGGTTTCTCGATTTCCACGTTTCCTGATTTGTTCGCCTCGCTAGTCATACATCCCCTCCACCAACCATTGTTCGGACCGGAGGCTCAGGCGGAACAGGCCGCCACGCGTGAGCTCGATGTCCCACTCCTCGGCGTCCCAGCGCCCGGGCTTCCACCACTCGCCGGAAGTGCGCCAGGGTCCGCGTCGCCGCGTCACTTCACCGTGGGCGATGCGGCATCGAACGGAGACCGGCCCGTTGGGTCCGGTGGCAACCTGCGCCTCCACCGGCGGCCGGAAACGCCGGAGTGGAAGCCCGAGCGGCTGCAGGATCGGCGGCGGCGGCAGGGGACCCACCACGTCGACCGGTTTCCCCATCAGGAAGGCGTCGGACCGGTGCCTCGGCTCCAACGCGGGCGTGCCCACCCGGTCGCGGCCGACCACGGCCTCCACGCGGGCGAGTGTTTCCGCGAAGCCGTGCGGGTCGCGCAGCCCGGTGTCAAAGAGCCCGTGCTGCCGCACGAGCGGACGCGTCGGGGTGATCACCAGTCGCACGCTTTTTATGGCCGACTCCGTGCGAAGCGTCTCCAGATGGGTTTGCAGCGCGCGGAACAGAAGGTCGGCGGCGCCGGCGGGTTCGGGCAGGCGGAAGCCGCGCCGGTAGGCGGTCCCGTCCGCCAGGGCAAGCTCGAGCACGAGCTCCGCCGCAACGAGATTCGCCTGGGCGAGCTGCAGGGCGAGCCGGTCCACGAAGCGCCGCAGGATGAACAGCAGCGGCTCCAGCGTTTCGACCTCGTGCTCCAGGTCCATGTCGGCGGCGAAGGTCGCATCGGGCGCGCAGGGTTCAATCGGCCGGTCGGTTTCCCCGGCGGCCCGTTCCCAGAGGTCGATTCCCGCCTGGCCGAGCCGGAGCCCGACCTCGGGCTTCGGCAGAGCCGTGAGGGAGCCGAGCGTGCGGATGCCCCAGCCATCGAGAATGGCGGCGAGGTCGGGCGGAGGATCGACCAGGGCGAGCGGCAGCGGGGAGAGAAAAGCGCGCTCGTCCTGCACTTCGAGGACGGAGCAGGCCGGGCGGGATATTTCCTCGAGACGCGACGCCCTCGTCGCGCTTTCAGATCCCGTAGGGTCGCCGCTCGCCGGCGGACCACATGCAGATGACGAATCGGCCTGGACGCAAGCCCCTCGACCGGCTCGGGGCCTTGAGCTTGTCGAAACGGGTCCGGCCCTACGCTGCATTCCGGCCACGCGCGCGGCGGTGAGCGCGAGGAAGGGCGTGCGGGCGATGCCGGCCGTGGCTTCCAGGCCCAGCGATTGCAGCTGTTCCACGGCGGCCCGCGTGTGTGGAAGATGCGTGCCCGCGGCCTTCCCCGCCAGGTCGACGGTGCAGATGCCCGGGGCGGTGTGTTCCACGCGCGGGGAAACCGACCAGGCGACGGTCATGAGCGCGGCCCCGGCGTCTTTCTCGGCCGCCCGGGAACGCGGCAGCAGGACGATGTCCGCGCAGCGCGCCATCGCCTGCGTCGCGCTCAGACCGGCCGTCACGCCTGCGGCCCGTGCCGGCGCGTTGGTTTGCACGACCGCCGCCTTCCTGCCGCGGTCGTCGAGCAGCGCCACGGGTTTCCCGGCGAGGTCCGCTCGGGTGCGGACGACGGCCTGTAGTGCAAAATCTGCGACATGGAGAACGGCGTGGCTCATGCGATCCTCCTTTCCTCATTGGCATGACGGCGCTGCACCTCGACCGGCAGGCCGAGAGCCAGCCCGGTTTGCTCCCCGGTCAGGGCGTCGAGCGGCAGGGAAGCGGCGAGATTGAAGCGCAGGCGGGCGCTTCCCACGAGCCCGCCGTTCCCGGATTGCGCAGAGTTGCCGCTTTCCTGGTTGGCCGCTTGCGTATTCTCCTTCGTAGGGGCGCCGCTTGCCGGTCCTCCGAAGCCCTGGCGAAGGAGGATCGGCGGACCAAGGTTTTCCGATTTCGCTGTTTCCCGATTTCCCGATTTTCCGACATCCCGGCCTTCCGCGGTGAAAACGACCATTGCCATGTCGGTCCGTTCCAGGGCGCGCTGCAGGCGGTACCAGGTGGTGGCGGGCACTCCACGGAGGGCGCGTGGTTCGACGCCGCGGAGGTCCAGCATGACGAGGGAGAGATTGGCGTCGCGCACCAGGATGTCGGCGGCCTGCATCGCCTCGTCCAGGGTGCGGCAGCGGACCCAGACAAGGTGCTGGAGCAGGGGCGCCTCGTGCGACTGGGGGTCGAATGCGTCGAGGGCGTCCACGAGCGCTACGCGCATCCGCCGCGCGCGCGTTGCCGCAAGAAGGCGGGCGATCAGAAACTGGCCGCCGGAGCTCGGTGCAGATGCCACGACCTCGGTGATGCCCCCAAGCGGAAGTCCGCCATCCCCCGCGTCATCGATCGCGGCTACGCCGGTGGGCAGGACGGCCGGCGGCCGCGGAGCCGCTTGGGGGAAGCGTTCGGCAAGCAGGTGCCGGAGCGCCGCGAGATTCTCGGGTGAGCCACGCATGGAGGGAGAAAATTGGCGAGGCGACGAGCGCCCGCCCTACAGCCTGTCGAAACGGCGGCGGCTCTACACACCGAATGGCATCATTCGTAAGGTGCGGTCCGACTGCATGAATCCGGCTCAGTTTCCTCCGTTTTCTCCTGTAAAATATGCAGGGTTTATTTGTGGACCCGGACATGGCCGACGTAGACGCCCTGGATGAGCAGCTCCTCCGTCGGCACGATCGGACGGTATTTCGGATTCTCGGGCATCAGCACGGGCTTGCCCCGGTTGATCACGAGTCGTTTCAGTGTGGCCTCGCCGTCGACGAGCGCGCCCACGATGTCGCGGTGTTTGGGCGGCCGGCAGGCCATCACCACCAGGTCGCCGTCCTGGATGCCGGCGCCCTCCATGGAATCGCCCCGCACCCGCAGGCTATAGACCTCCTCGCGGGGCCGGAGCCCGAACAGCGCCGGGTCGATGGCAAGGTGTCCGTCGGCCATCTGCTCGTTGGCTGAGGGCGAGCCGGCCGGGATGGTGCCGAAGATCGGGATGTCGAGGACCTGGTGCGCGTGGGGGAGCACGATTCCCCGCGCCATGCCGGGATGCCGGACGAGCGCGCCCTTTTTTTCGAGAGCGGCCAGATGGCAGTCGACCGCGTTGACGCTGGCGAAGCCGAAGTGCGCCTGGATCTCGCGCTGCGACGGGATGACCCCGTGTTCGCGCTGGTGCGTCTGCACGTACCGGAGGATCTCCTGCTGGCGCTTTGTAAGCATGACTGGACATTTGACCAGTATCCCGGTTTTCGCAAGTGGAAACAGGGCCGTTTGGTTTGAGTTGTAGGAGCCTGCTTGCAGGCGATTCCGGGGTAAGACTCCGTGCAAAAACTACTCCCCATCGGGCACCGATGACGAGTCTCAGTCTTAACGTGGCATTTTGTCATAATTACGCCTGACGTAGGGGGTTGATTTTGCACAGGTCCTAAGGATCGCCTGCAAGCAGGCTCCTACAGCTACATGGATCCGGTCGCAAACTGGCGCCACATGGCACGGGCGTCCCGTCCGTGAAATGGATCCGACAGCCGCACCGATTCTTCCCAAGGATTCCGTCTCGTCGGTTCGCCGCGGAATTTTGTGGAAAAGGGATTCATTCCGCGCGAATCTCGAGCGCCGATCCGAAAGGGTCATGTCTCACCTTTTACCTCGGCGGCACCGGGTCGGCGCTGCCGGCGTGAAGAGTGTGACATGACCCGGTCCGGCTCCTTCGAAAAGGTAGCAACCCCAGTTCCGGGAGCGCAAGGGTTGGGTTTCCTCCTTCGCGCTTCGCGCCTTCGCGTGAGAGAGGATTGAAACGGTTGCCTTGCAATCATCGGAAGCATCTCACGCAAAGCCGCCGAGGCGCGAAGTGCGGAGCATCAATCCGGCAGGGTGGGTACAAATTGTACACATCCTTGCCTTGGAACTGAAATCCGGCCCCGGATTTGAGGTCAGGGGCAAATGCGGCTTACTTTCCAGCATGAACTCTCAGATCAGAACTTCATTGCGCAGGCTTGGGACGCAGGGGCCGGAGGTGACGGCGATCGGGCTGGGTTGCATGGGAATGAGCGAGTTCTATGCCCCCGGCCAGATGGACGACCAGGAGTCGATCCGCGCAATTCACCGCTACCTCGACTCGGGCGGGAACTTTCTGGACACGGCCGACATGTACGGCTCGGGGCGCAACGAGGAGCTCGTGGGACGCGCGATCGCGGGCCGGCGGGGAGCCGTCGTGCTTGCGACGAAGTTCGGCAATGTCCGCGGACCGAAGGGGGAATTCCTCGGAGTTCGTGGCGATCCCGCCTATGTTCGACAGTGCTGCGATGCCAGCCTCAGGCGTCTCAACGTCGAAACCATCGATCTCTACTACCAGCACCGCGTGGATCCGAAGGTGCCGATCGAGGACACGGTGGGCGCGATGGCGGAGCTCGTGGCTGCGGGCAAGGTGCGACATCTCGGGTTGTCGGAGGCTGCGCCGTCAACGATTCGCCGCGCCGCCAAAGTGCACGCGATTGCTGCGCTGCAGACGGAGTATTCGCTCTGGAGCCGCGATCCGGAGCGCGAGGTGCTGGCAACGGTTCGTGAGCTCGGCATCGGATTTGTCGCCTACAGCCCGCTGGGCCGGGGATTTCTCACCGGGCGGTTCAAGACGTTCGAAGATCTTCCGGCTGACGACTACCGGCGGTTCCATCCGCGTTTTCAGGGTGAAAATTTTCAGAAGAACCTGGTGCTTGCGACCAAGATAGGACAATTGGCGAACGGCAAGGGCTGCACGCCCGGCCAGCTCGCGCTCGCCTGGGTGCTTGCGCAGGGGCGCGACATCGTACCGATTCCCGGGACGAAGCAGAGCCGGTATGTCGACGAGAATCTTGCCGCGCTGGACGTTGTCCTCACCCCCGAGGATCTGCGCACGATCGACGCCATTCTGCCTGCCGGCTCAACCGCCGGCGACCGCTACAACGTCCAATCGATGGCGGCAGTGAACCGGTAGAGAGCCTCCCGGATTGATCCTAAATTCCGCAGTTGCGGCTGAATCCACTCGCTCACGCTCGCGGCTACGGGGAGCTAGGCCGCAACTGCGGAATTTAGGTTGAGATCTTGATCACGACCGCAGCCCGGCGGGATCTCCAACAGGAGGCGCGGGTCTTTTTCGGACCTGGTCGCCAAGGAGCTGATCGCGGTTGAGTGGCAACAATCCGTTTCCCGGCTTGCGGCTCATCCGTCCACGTTTTGTGGCGCACCAGAGCGGTCTCACCGTAGCCAGCCTTTGACGAAGAACAGGTACAGGCTCAGCACCATGCCAAAGCAGATGCCGAAGGCCACTTGGGGAAGGGTCACCGCCCAGGGGTTGCCGGCGACATTCATGCCGAGCAGGCCGCCCACGACGCTTGGGATCAACCCCAGGGCGCTGATGACGGCAAGCACCCGCATGACGCGGTTCATGCCGAAGGAGACGACGTTGATGTGCAGGTCGATCAGCGACAGCACGTCTTCGCGGAGCGAGACGATTGCCTCATAGAGGTAGGCGGCATCGTCCGCCATCCGGTGAAATTCCGCTGCGATTCCCGGGCCCACGCCTGGCAGGCGGGTTGGGGTCTCGGAAAGCTCGGTCAGCAGACTTTTCAGCCGCCAGAGATCCCCCTGCGCGGCCGACAGATCCTTCTTCAGGCGGAACGTATGCTCGAAGAACTCGGTGCGGCTGTCCCGCACCGGCACCTCCTCGAGTCCCCGCAGATCGGTTGTGAAAAGGCCGACCAGACGTTCGTTCTGTTCCAGCGCCGAGCGGAAGAACAGGCGGGCCAGGCGCTCGCCGAAAGGCCCGGTCTCGGGCGCGGCGGCCTGCGGCGCTGCATGCCACGTGTTGAGCAGGCTGGTGGCATGTTGCGAGAAGGACAGCAGGTGCTTCTCGCCCAACAGAAAGAACAAACCGGAGCGGGTGATTTCCCCGGTCGGACCGATCTCGGGCACCCAGGCGAAAAAGCCGGCGTACGATCCCACCGTTTCAATGTGGGGAAAGCCCGTGCCGGTCAGGTAGGTGCGCAACGTCTCAGCCGTGGTGCCGGTGAGCCCGGCGATGTGCGCCAGGTCGTCGGCGGTGGGATGCTGGATGTGGTACCAGGACTCGTCGGCCGTCGCCAGTTGCATCCAAAACTCGGGGAGGGCGATTTCCGCCGCGTTCTGGCGGTTGAGGCGCGTCACGCGGGTCGGCCTGGTGATGACGGTTTCTACCGCATGATGCGCTTCCTGCCGCACGATCATTCCGCTCGCCCGCACGCTGAAACTGACGATCCGGATGAGACGGACCAGCCGGAGGATCATGGACGAGCGGAGCATGTTGGAGATGCTCGGAAGGATGGTCGCCAGCGGCACGACGACCGTGATCAGGTCGAGCCAGCGCCACGGATCCCGGAGGAAGGCGTGACGGTCCTGGCTCCATGCCAGCGCCAGCGCGTACTCGACGCCGAAAAGGCCGACAATCAGCCATTGCACGGCTGCGAGCATTCCCGCTGTGGCCGGAGACACGGCGAACAGCATCGGGAAGAGCGACAGCGCGACCGCGACGATGGCGAGAAAGCCCAGGAAGGCTTCACCCAGGACGAACGCCAGCACACGCACAAGCCAGAGGTTGCGGTGCAGCGGGATCTCGGAAGGCAACATGGTGGGCGGGACGATAGCACCTGGGGGGCGGGCGTCAAAGCTCCATCCGGAACTGCGGGCGCGGATGAATCCACACGCTTCAAGAAGCGCGATGCCTGGCCGCGTGGGTCCGCCTCACACCTCGGCTCCGCAACACTTCTTGTACTTCTTGCCGCTNNGGGCAGGGGTCGTTCCGGCCGACCTTCGGTTTCTCGCGCCGGACGGTCTGCCCCTTCGGCTCCACGAAGCCTGTGTAAACCCACCTGCCTTCTTCGCGCCCGAACAACGCGGTCTCGACATGCTCGTGGATCTTGTCGCCGGCCTGGAAACGCGCGGAAAACTCGACAAGGCCCTCGGTGTCGTCGGGGCCGCCTTTCTCGGTTCGCAGGACTGTCAGCCCCAGCCATTCGGAGCTTTCCGCCCACTGTTTCGCATCGTTGAGCGAGAAATCCTTGCGTTGTGCGACGCTCAGCGAGCGTTCGAGATGGTCGTACGCATGCCTAGCGTAGGCCGTGTAGCGCGAACGCATCAACGCTTCCGCGGTCGGAGCCGGCGCGCCCGCGATGATGGGGCCGCAGCACAATTCGTAGGAGGAACCGGAGCCACAGGGACAGTCAGCCATAAAGGGCCATTTCTCGCGCACACGGGTGTCAGGCGCAACAGCGAAACGTCAGGAGTCTGGCCGCCAGACTCCTAGGGCTTCAGCCAGCCGGCGGCCTTCAGCCAATCCTCCACGCGGTCGGGCCACGTGGTCACTGTCGCGGCCGTGCGGCGGAGGCCGTAGCCATGGCCGCCGACCGGATAGAGATGCATCTCGGCGGGGACCCCGGCCCGGCGCAGCGCCGAATAGTAGACCAGCGCATTCTCGACGTGCACCGGGTCGTCCTCGGCCATGGCCAGAAAGGTCGGCGGCGTCGCGCCTGCGGACACGTTCAGATCGGGATTCAGGGCGAAGTCCTTTTCCGCGAGGGCCAGGTAGCCCGGGTAGATGAGCACAACGAAATCCGGACGGCAGCTCGTCTGGTCGGCCTCGTCAACCCGGGGGTAGGTGCGCGCGTCGTGGTGGTTGCCGAGCATGGCGGCGAGGTGGCCGCCGGCTGAGAATCCGAGCACGCCTATCCGCCGGGGATCGATGCCGAGCTCTTTTGCCTGATGACGGACCAGTCCGAGGGCGCGCTGCGCGTCCTGGAGCGGCGGCAGGTAGACGGGCAGGCCGGGCCGTGGAGGCACGCGATATTTGAGCACCGCCGCGGTGATCCCGATGGAGTTCAACCATTCGGCCACCTCGGTGCCTTCCAGGTCGATCGCGACGATGTTGTAGCCGCCGCCCGGGCAGACGAGCACCGCGGCCCCCGTGTTCTTCGCCGCGTCGGGCGAATAGATCGTGAGCGTGGGGTGGGAGACGTTCCCGAACCGGATCACCGGCCGGCCGGCGACGATACGGTCCGTCGGTTTTGTCATGTTCGCCTCCGGGGGCAGCGTGGCGGTCTCCCCTGGCGCCGCCTCCGGCCAGAGCTGGAGTGTCCTGGGAGCGGCGAAAAGGGCCGGGACGCCGGCGAGAAGCATGGAGAAGACGAGTGCGAGGGAGGATTTCATGGGGCATGCTGGCTGCGCGAAAACGGCGATTGTATTGTAGCCGCGAGCGTGAGCGAGTGGATATTGGGAAGCTGTCGGGCTCGCGTTCCGACAGGCTGCCAGGCAGAGCGGGCAAGGCGCGCCCGATTTTTGTTCTGGTCGCCGCCGGGAAGATGGCGTAGAAACGACCTTTTTCCTTCCATGAAGCACTTCCTAAAGGAGACGGACTTCAATCCACACGAGGTGGCGGAGGTCTTTGCGCTGGCCCGGGAACTCAAGCGGAAGCGCGGCCGGAACAAACCCGTGCTCGCGAACCAGACTTGGGCGCTCATCTTTTCCAAGGCCAGCACGCGCACCCGCGTTTCCTTCGAAGTCGGGATTCACGAGCTCGGGGGGCACGCGCTCTTCCTGAACAAAAACGATCTCCATCTCGGCCGCAGCGAATCGATCGCCGACACTGCGCGGGTCCTTTCCCGTTATGTGCACGGTCTGGTTGTGCGAACCTATGCCCACAGCGATGTGGAAGAGCTGGCGCGGTGCGGGAGCATTCCCGTCATCAACGGGCTGACCGACCTTTTGCATCCCTGCCAGATTTACACGGATGCGTTCACGGCGGCCGAACGCTGGACCGGGCCCAAGGGCGATCTTCTCGCGGCGCTGCGTGGACGGAAGATCGCGTTTCTGGGCGACACGCGCTTCAACATGGCCAACTCGTGGATCATGGGCGCGGCGCTGTTCGGCATGCAGATCGCGCTGGCGGGCCCGAAGGGATACGCTCCGGGCGCCCAGATCAAGGCGTTGCTCAAGGCCGGGGGTCTGCCCGTCAGTTTCTCGTTTACGACGGATCCGTTCGAGGCGGTGGCCGGGGCCGATATTGTCTACACGGATGTGTGGACCAGCATGGGTCTTGAGGGCGAGGCCAAGCAGCGGGTCCGCGACATGCGGCCGTTTACGGTTACGGAGAAGCTGTTTGCCGCGGCGAAACCGGACGCGCTGTTCATGCACTGCCTGCCCGCGCATCCGGGCGAGGAGGTCGAGCAGGCGGTGCTCGACACCCCGCGCTCGATCATCTTCGACCAGGCGGAGAACCGGCTGCACGTCCAGAAGGCGATCCTGTCCATGCTGGCGCGATAGCAGCGCAGCGGACTTCGTCCTCGCGCTGTTATAACAAAATGACTACGCCATTTTGGAGGAGACCAGAATGGTTTGAGAGGTCTTTGGCGGCGCCGCCGCCGCCGCGTCGTCCAAACTGGTGTTTTTGTTTTGCCCGGCGGGCGCTTTGGACAACACTCGGCCTTCCATGAAAATCGTCCTCGCTTACTCGGGGGGGCTCGACACCTCGGTCATCGTCAAATGGCTCAAGCAGACCTATGACGCGGAAATCATCACGTTCGCCGCGGACATCGGCCAGGAAGAGGAGCTGAAGGGGCTTCCGCAGAAGGCGCGCAAGACCGGTGCGACGCGGCACTACACGCTCGACCTGGTCGAGGAGTTTGCGCGCGACTTCATCTACCCGATGGTGCGCGCCAACGCGATTTACGAGGGCCAGTATTACCTCGGCACGTCCATCGCCCGCCCGCTGATCGCGAAGGCCCAGGTGGACATCGCGAGGAAGGAGAAGGCGGACACCGTGGCGCACGGAGCCACCGGCAAGGGCAACGACCAGTGCCGCTTCGAGTTCACCTACATGGCGCTGGCGCCCGAGCTCGCCATCATCTCCCCGTGGAAGATCGACGCCTTCCGGAAGGAGTTTCCCGGCCGGGCCGAGATGATCGCCTATTGCGAGAAGCACAAGATCCCCGTCGAGGCGTCGCTGAAGAAGCCCTATTCGATGGATCGCAACCTCCTGCATATTTCGTATGAGGCGGGAATTCTAGAGGACCCGTGGTTCGACCCGACGACCCCGGAGAACACGGGCATGTTCAAGCTGTCGGTCTCGCCGGAGGATGCGCCCGACCGCCCCGAATATGTGGAGCTCGACTTCGTGAAGGGCGATTGCGTCGCCGTGAACGGCAAAAAGCTGTCGCCCGCGGGCGTGCTCAAGACGCTCAACGCGCTGGGCGGCAAGCATGGCATCGGGCGGGTGGACCTCGTCGAGAACAGGTTTGTCGGAATGAAATCGCGCGGGGTGTACGAGACGCCCGGCGGCACCATCCTCGTGCACGCGCACCGGCAGGTGGAGTCGCTCACCCTCGACCGCGAGGTCATGCACCTGCGCGACTCCCTGGTCCCCAAGTACGCGGAGCTCGTCTACAACGGCTTCTGGTTCGCGCCCGAGCGCGAATGTCTGCAGGCGTTCGTGGACGAGAGCCAGAAGTTCGTCACCGGCACCGTCCGGCTCAAGCTTTACAAGGGCAACGTCATCACCTGCGGGCGGAAGTCGAAGTACTCGCTGTACGATCCGCACGTGGCGTCGATGGAGGGCGTCAAGAGCAGCTACAACCAGAGCGACGCCACTGGCTTCATCCGGATCAACGGTCTGCGCCTCCGCGCCCGGCTGGCGGCGCAAGGCGGCCCGAAGATCTAGCAACCTGTCGGGCTTCGCCCTCCAACGAGCCAACGACCTTGATCAATATGAACCCCAAGCCCTTCCTTCCGGACGATTTCCTCCTGACGACCAAATGGGCGCGCACGCTCTACTTCGAGCACGCGGTGGATCAGCCCATCTTCGATTATCACTGCCATCTGCCCCCGGATGAGATCGCAGCCAACCGCCAGTTCGACAATCTCACGCAGATCTGGCTCGGTGGCGACCACTACAAGTGGCGCGCGATGAGGGCAAACGGCGTGCCCGAGGACCTGATCACGCTCAAGAATACGAGCGATTACGACAAGTTCCTGGCCTTCGCGCGCACCGTCCCGTACACGCTGCGCAACCCGCTTTACCACTGGTCGCACCTTGAGTTGCGCCGCTATTTCGGGATCAACGAGGTCATCAGCGAGCAGACCGCCCCGGCGATCTGGAAGAAGGCCAACCGCCAGCTCGCCACGCCCGAGCTCTCGGTCCGCGGCATCCTGACGAAGTTCAAGGTTGCCGTAGTCTGCACGACCGACGATCCGATCGACAGCCTGGAACATCATGTGGCGATTGCCCGCAGCGGACTGACCACCCGCGTCTATCCGACCTACCGGCCCGACAAGGCGCTGCTGGTCGGAAATCCCGCGGTCTTCAACCCGTGGTGCGACCGGCTCGCCGCGCGCGCCGACGTCGATGTGAAGGACCTCGCCTCGCTCATCGAGGCCCTCCGCCGCCGTCACGATTTCTTCCACTCGCTCGGCGGCCGCGTGTCGGACCACGGTCTGGAGAACATCCCTGATGCCGACTGCACCGAGACCGAGGCGGCGGCGATCTTTGCGCAGGCGCGCTCCGGCCGGCCCGCGACGCCGGAACAGGCGTTGAAGTTCACCTGGTTCATGATGCTCGTCTTCGGCCGGCTCGACGCGGCGAAAGGGTGGACGAAGCAGATCCATCTGGGCGCGATCCGGAACAACAACGCACGCCTCCTCAAGCGCCTGGGCGCCGACGCCGGGGTCGACTCCGTCGGCGACTTCCCGCAAGCCCGCGGTCTGACCCGTTATCTGGACCGGCTCGACTCGGAAGGCTGCCTGCCGAAGACCGTGATCTACAACCTGAATCCGGCGGACAACTACGTTTTCGCGACGGTCGCCGGCAACGTGCAGGACGACCTCACGCCGGGGAAGATCCAGTTTGGCGCCGGCTGGTGGTTCCTGGACCAGAAGGAGGGCATGGAGTGGCAGATCAACGCGCTGTCGAACCTCGGGCTGCTGAACCGTTTTGTCGGCATGCTGACGGATTCGCGCAGCTTCCTCAGCTACGTCCGGCACGAATATTTCCGCCGGGTGCTCTGCGCAATGCTGGGCGCGGACATCGAGGACGGGCTCATTCCGGGCGACCGCAAGCTGGTGGGCGGAATGGTCGAGGACATCTGCTATCGCAACGCCGAGCGCTATTTCGGGCTGGAGGTGAGCCCTGAGCTGGCCTCCGTCAAGAAGCCGGCGTCAAGGATGCCGGGCTGATCCATCGGTTTGACCGGGACTATTCGATTGAACCGCGAATGAACCTGGATTCCGACTGGTCGCCGATCGCCTGTCACGCGTGCGATGATTCTAATGTGCGTTCATGATGAGACTAATTGGCAAGGATGTAGGAGCCTGCTTGCAGGCGATTCAGTGTGTTGTCACTATGCGAACGATCCTAATCGCCTGCAAGCAGGCTCCTACAAGGAACATTGGTTCGTCTCATCTTGAACGCGAGTTAGGATGAGATGGCACGCTCCGGGAAGGCCATCAAGACGGGTCCTGTTTCAAGCTTTCCAGGAAACGCCGGTCCATGGCGTCCTTCTCCCGCCAGCTGTGCTGTTTCATCCGCAAAAGGAGGTCAGCGCCGGCAAACGGTATTCGCACTCCGTCGATTTCCGCCCACTCAATCAGCATTTGCGCCTTCTCGAAGGTGATTCCAGATGCCTCTGTCATCAGGTCCACGGTAATTTCATCGTTGACCCGAACGACCACCCACTGGGTCAGATCGTCGTTTCCCAACTCCTTGACGGCCTGGTCAGGCAGGATCTCCAGCGCGCGTTTAACTCGCTGCTGGTTCTCGCTGTCTCGCGCAATCAACAGATCGATGTCCTCGGTCGCCCGAATGAACCCCAGACGATTGATGGCGATCCCGCCAATCACGATGTAACGGGCCTCCAACCGGTTGAGTTCCCGGGCGAGCATCGCCAGATCATGGTCGTCCGGAGGGCGCGTCAGGTCGCTGGACGGATCTTCTGCCATGCGGCAAGTTCCTCCCATGTCCTGAAACGAATCACACCGGACGGCTGCCCTGATCTGGGCGCCAGTTTGTGGGCCCGGCGCTGAATCCGGCCGAAGCGGCGCAGCGGCGGCGCCTTTAGGCGGCCGACTTCCCGGATGAGCAACGGTGCATTCACAGCGTCGCAATTAACCGGTCGGAACCGGAGGCGTCAAGGGCGCCGCGCTGATGAGCCTGGCTGTTCTGCGCACGAGGCGCGACTTTGTTATGCCGACTGAGCGGATTCGGTCGGGCGGGCGGGCGGCCCCGCGTCCGGATGGGCGCCGTGGCGCAGCTGCGCGAGAACGTCCATGAACTTCTCCTTGTTGCGCTCGTTGATGGAGGAGATCGCCTCGTGAGCCTCGGTGATGCGGCGGCGGACCCGGTTTGACGGCGCGGGAAGCAGTGTCAGAGGAATCATCTCGGGGGGCACGGGCTGCGGCGGATCAACGATGGCATGCAGGACGGAATTCATCGCCAGCTCCTCGAACAATCCGCGGATCTCGGCCGGGACCGCCTGCAGGGAGAGAGAGATTCCCGACTTCTCGGCCTGGGCGAGCGCCTCGTGGATGGTGCCCAGCATCGTGCTGTCGAGAAACGTGCATCGCGCGAAATCCAGCGTGATGTGCCTCCCGCCGGCGATCTCGTCACGGCAGGCGTCATGGAACGCGGCGGCGTGGGTCCAGCCGCACCTGCCCGAAAGGCAGAAGAACGTGGAACGACCGTTGCTTCCCGAGAGGATGCGGCCGGCGCGGGTCGAGGCCACGGGCATCGGCTTTGTCGACGCTGATTCGTGGTTCAGCGTGCCGCCGCCGGCGCCGGCCGTGACGAGGACGAGCGTGACATCGTCCTCCCGCTCCTCGCCGCCGTTGCGGCCGAAGGCCTGTTCGCGGATGCGCGAAAGGAGTTGCTGCGGCTCATCCGAGGATTCCCCGAGCAGGGTGAGCATGGCGCCGTGATCCGGCGGCTTTCCTGCGGAACCCGGATCGGTGATCCCGTCGGTGTAGAGCAAAAGGCGGTCGCCCGGATCCAGACGCGTCGAATACACGGCGAATTCCGAGTCGTCCGCGAGGCCGAGCGCGGGGCCGGTCTTGACGATGGTTTCGACCCCGCCCGCCGCCCGTTTGAGCAGGAGCGGGGGATGGCCGCCGGAGGCGATCAGGAGCTCCCCTGTCCGGAGATTGAGCTCGCAGAGGGCGGCGGTGAGGAAGAGGCCGGGCGCGGAGCACTCGCGAAGGATGGCGCGGTTGACCTCCATGAGCGCCTTCTGGGGCGGCACGACGCGTCCCGTTCCCTCGTCGTAAAGGCGCAGCCGCAACTTGAAGAGAACGGCCACCATCGCCGCGCTGACGCCGTGGCCCGCCGCGTCGGCGATATAGAATGCCGCATGCTCGTCGTCGATCCGCACAACATCGTAGATGTCTCCCCCTACCTTGTGGCCGGGCCTGTAATATGCGTCGAAGGTGAAAGCGCCGAGATCCGGAACGCGCTGGGGCAGCAGGGCGCGCTGGACGAGCTCCGCCCGGACGAGGTCCTGCGAGATGATCTCGGACTGCTCGGTGAGCAAATTGAAGGCCTCTTCGAGCTGGCCGACCCGCTGGCCGAGCTCGGCGTTGCGCCTTTCGAGCTCGGTCCGGAGGCGGAGCTGCTCCGCGAGGAGCTGCCGCTGCCGCAGGGCGTTGCGCACGGACACCAGGAACGACTCCATTTCGACGATGGGCTTGCTGATGAAATCGAAGGCGCCGAGCTTCACCGCCTTCACCGCATCGTCGAATGTCGCCCTGCCTGACAGGACGATCCACGCCGGGCCGGGGCAATTGACAAGGGCCCACTGCATGAGGGACAGACCGTCGGTGTCGGGCATCCGGATGTCGGTGATGACGACGTTGATGCCCCCGCGGCTCAGGACGGCCCGGGCGCATTCCGCGTCGCGGGCGGTCTCGACGGATTTGTATCCGGCGCGCTGGAGAATCTTCGAGAGCACCTGGCAGATGATGGGATCGTCGTCGATCACGAGGATTCGACCTTCGGCGCCGTCGACTTCCGGAGAACTGGCGGATGGGGTGTCCATTTCGGTATTGGCGGGTTTGGAATCCGGCATGGCGGCGGGCGTCTTCCGGCAATGGGAGCGGTGCCGAAGCACGGTCGGCGGAGGAGAGCCATCCCGTCCAAATTAACCACGATTGTTGCCGTTTCTCAACTGCACGGCCCGGTCTGCCGTCATCGAGATTCCGGCGGGGTGCATTGGCTGCATTTTGACGGAAACGCGACGGGGGCGTCGCACCTCCAGATTGCAGCGGAAGGTGGTGCGGGCAGGTGTAAAGTCCGCAGCCGGTTGTTTCGCCTGAAGCGGCGCCTCGCTAGGAGGCTATCGGGCTTGCGTTCCGACAGCGTCCTAGAACAGCGATTTGGCCGCTACGCCGACCGCCGTGATCGGGCCCTGATCGCTCAGGCCGTCCACGGCCCGGTCGACCTTGCGCATCGTGCCCTGGGCTTCGCGAAACAGGGAGTCGTCGTTGAGAAGCTTGCCGAGGGTCCCCTGGCCGTTGTTGAGCTTGTCGGAGACTTCCCTGAGGTTCTTCAGCGTGAGCTTGACGTCGGTGCCGGTCTGATCGTCGTAGACCAGGGTGCCGATCGTCCCCTTGCCGGATTTCACCTGGTCGATGATCGACTGGGCGTTCCCGACGAAGGTGCGGGCATCGGTGGCCGCCGCCTTGATCTCGCCGACTGTGGCGAGGAGATCGTCATTGAGCTTTGAGTCGTTCAGGAGTTTGCCGAACGTGCCCTGGCCGTTGCGGACCTTGTCGGTGATGTCCTGGAGATTCGAGATCGTCTCGGTCAACTTCGGGCCGTTGTCGTCGAGGAGTTTGTCGAGCTTCTTGAACAGACCGCCGCTGTCGCCGCCGCCGAAGCTTTTGCTGAAGTCGCCCATGACCTGTTCCAGGTGGTCGCCCAGGGTTCCCAGCTTGGAGATGACCTCGTTCATATCGACGGTGTTCTTGGTCTTGATCACGCCGCCCGGCGGCAGGAAGGGCACGCCGTTCGAGCCGACGGAGACTTCCAGGTGATTGGCGCCGAGGAGGCTGGAGGTTGCCACCGTGGCCACGGCGTCGTCGGCGATGCTGATGTCGGGCTGTATGATCAACACCGCCTCGGCCTGGTGTCCCGCAAGGCGTGTTTGTTTCACGGAGCCGATCTTCACCCCGGCCATCAGGATGTCGTCGCCGTCGTGAAGCCCCTTCAGGTTTTCGAAGCGTGCGAAAAGCGTGTAGCCTTTCGGCCTGAAGACGCGCCCTCCGTTGAGGGATTCGAACGTCACCCAGAGCAGGGCCAGGCCGAGAAGGAAGAAAAGTCCGACGCGGATGGATTGTGTGCGATTATTCATGGTCGTTCTCC
>PMKA01000021.1 GCA_003157575.1 Opitutia bacterium | reverse complement strand
GCCACGCCGGAATTAAAGCGCGTGGCGCCGGCAATGAAAAGCGCGGAGAACGGTTTCTTCCGGGCAGCACACCATCCGACTCCCTCTCCCCGCCTGAGCGGGGAGCAGGGCTGGGGTGAGGGGATTTGATCTTAAAAAATTGGCCTCCTCGCCCCGACCCTCTCCTCCTTTGGGAAGGAGAGGGAGAAAAATGGGGCTGTATGCGTTGCGCCCCAAACGAATTAAGCAACCACTGAAGTTTTGACGTCCCGGACGACACCGGACTAGACTGGACATTATGCTGAAGACCGGAATTCTAAATCCTCATATTAACGACCTGCTCAGCCGGGTGCGCCACACCAACACGCTCGTCATCGCTGACCGCGGTTTTCCGTTCTGGCCGCAGATTGAAACGGTGGATATCTCGCTCGTGGACGGCCTGCCCACCGTGTTGCAGGTGCTCCGGGCCATCCGCCCGAACTTCAACATCGGCCGGGCCTGGATGGCGAAGGAATTTCTGAAGCACAACGACGCGAAAACCCGCGCCGCATTCGCCGAAGTCCTGCGCGGCATCACGGTCACCCACGAACCGCACCTCAATTTCAAAAAACACGTGCCGTCGGCCATCGGATTGATCCGCACCGGCGACACCGTCCAGTACGCGAACATGATTCTGGAATCGGCCTGAGCCAGGCCATCCCGCCATGGCCCACCGCGTTTATCTTGGCATTGACCTCGGCGCTGAAAGCGGACGCGTCATCGCCGGGCTGTGGAACGGCAAATCCCTGCGGCTCGAAGAACTCCATCGTTTTCCCAACGGCCCGGTGCCGCTGGCCGGCACGCTGCGCTGGGATGTGCTGCGCCTGCTGGCCGAGATCCAAAACGGCCTGGCGTTGGCGGGCAAAAAGTACGGACGGAACATCGTCTCGGTGGGCGCCGACACCTGGGGCGTGGATTTTGCCTTGCTGTCGAAGAACGGCGAACTGCTCGGCCAGCCTTATCATTACCGCGACGCCCGGACAAACGGCATGATGGAAAAGGCCTTCAAGAAAGTGCCGCGTTCAGAAATCTTCGCGCAAACCGGTCTGCAGTTCATGCAGCTCAACACCCTCTACCAGTTGCTGGCGCTGAAAGAAGCTCATCCTGATGTGCTCGAAGCGGCGGATTGCCTGCTGATGATGTCCGACTTCGTTCACTGGGCGTTGTGCGGCTCGCGCGCGGTGGAATTCACCATCGGTTCCACCTCGCAATGCCTGAACCCGGTCACGCGCAACTGGGCGTCCGGGTTGCTCAAAAAGTTCGGCCTGCCTGCGCGCATTTTCCTGTTCCTGTTTTCTTACGATCTGAACTCGACCCAGGAGCGCAAGAACCCGCGCGCGGCGATCGCCGCATTCCGCAAGGCCTTCCCTCTCGGCGGACCTTTCGGCCTCGTGGTGAAGACGCATAATCCCGACCGGAATTCGAGCGCGTTCGCCGAGCTCAAGGCTGAACTGGAGGGATTGCCCAACACCTTCCTCATCTGCGAAACCCTGTCCCGGACCGCCGTCTACGAGCTGGAACAGGCCTGCGACTGCTTCGTATCGCTCCACCGCGCCGAGGGCTTCGGGCTCGCCGTCGCGGAAGCCATGTTCCTGGGCAAGCCGGTCATCGCAACGGACTGGTCGGGCACGGCCGAGTTCGTGAATGTGACCAACGGATGCCCTGTCAGCTACCGCCTTCTCACACTTGACCGAAACTACGGCCCCTACGCCCGCGGCCAGACTTGGGCCGATCCCGACATCGACCAGGCCGCCCATTGGATGCGATCCCTTGCGGATGACAGCAGCTTTCGCGAAAGCCTGGGCAGACGCGCCGCCGCCGACATCCGCAGGAATTTCGCGCCGAAGACGATCGGCCGCCGCTACCAACGCCGCCTGGAATCGTTCTCGCTCTGGTAGCCGGCCGCAGTTTGCGGGAAGGTCGTGACAGGCCCGCTCCGCGGCATAACGTCAGCATCATGCTTATGAGATCCATCGCCGCCATGGTCTTCTGCGGACTGCCCGGTCTCCTCGCGCTGCCGGCCGCCGTTCCCGCCGCCGACCACAACCGGAATTTCGACACCGCCATCTACATCCCGGTCACGGTCGTGCGCCACCTGGCCGACCCCGCGGTCCGTCAGCGGGAATGGGAGACAATCAGCCGCCAGCTCAAGGTCGACAAGGTCTACATCGAATCCGAACGGGACCGCGTCCTGGCGGACGAGCAGACATTGGAGGACTTGAAAAAGTTCTTCACCGACCGGGGCGTGCGCGTCGCCGGCGGCATCACCTACTCCGACAACACCAGCGACCAGTTCCGCTCGTTCTGCTACACGAATCCCGACGATCGCGCATTTGTGCGGCGCGTCGCCGAGCTCACCGCGCGTCACTTTGACGAGATCATCCTCGACGACTTCTTCTTCGTCACGACAAAGTACGCCTCGGACATTGCCGAAAAAGGCGGCCGCACATGGACACAGTTCCGCCTCGACCTGATGGACGACGTCGCCGAGAACCTCCTCCTCAAGCCGGCCCGGGCGGTCAACCCGAAGGTGAAGATCATCATCAAGTTCCCCAACTGGTACGAGCACTTCCAGGGACTCGGATTCGATCTCGACAAGGAAGCGAATATGTTCGACGGCATCTACGCCGGCACCGAGACCCGCGACCCCTTGGTGACCGACCAGAACCTCCAGCAGTACGAGAGCTACCAGATTGTCCGTTACTTCGAGAACTTCAAACCGGGCGGCAACGGCGGCGGCTGG
>PMKA01000379.1 GCA_003157575.1 Opitutia bacterium | reverse complement strand
TCGATCTGCGAGGGGAAGACATTCACCCCGCGGATGATGAACATGTCGTCGCTTCGCCTGCTGATGCGCCGGATGCGCCGGATGCTCCGGCCGCAGGCGCACGGGCTCGTCTCAATCGCCGTGATGTCGCGTGTGCGATAACGGAGCACCGGCATCGCCTGCTTGCTCAGCGTGGTGAACACGAGTTCGCCCTCCTCCCCGTCAGGCACCGGCTCAAGCGTCTTCGGGTCCACGATTTCCACCAGGAAGTGATCCTCGAACACATGGAGTCCGGACTGGCAGACGCATTCCGCAGCCACTCCGGGGCCGATGATCTCGGACAGCCCGTAGATGTCGTAGGCTTTAATCCCCGAAGCCGTTTCGATATACTGCCGCATCTGGTCGGTCCATGGCTCGGCTCCGAACACGCCGCGCTTCACCTTCAGGTCCCTCTTGAAATCGATGCCCAGCTTGCCGGCGATCTCGATCAGGTGGATGAAGTAACTCGGGGTGCAGGAGACCGCAGTCACGCCAAAATCCTTCATCACCATGATCTGGCGCTCGCTGTTGCCTCCGGAGATTGGGATGACCGTGGCGCCGATGCCCTCGATGCCGCCGTGAAGCCCCAGTCCGCCGGTGAACAGGCCGTAGCCGAACATGTTCTGCACGACGTCGCCGCGGCTGAAGCCCGCGGAATAGAGCGTGCGCATGATGACCTGCCTCCAGACCTCCATGTCCTGCGCCGTGTAGCCGACCACGATCGGCTTTCCGGTCGTGCCGCTGGAGGCGTGCAGCCGCACGACCTCGCTCATCGGCACGGCAAAAAGGCCGTACGGATACGTGTCCCGCAGGTCCGCCTTGGTCGCGAACGGAAGCAAACGCACGTCTTCGAGTCGTCGGACGTCGCCTGGCTTCACCCCTTTCGCGTCCATGCGCTCGCGGAAGAGCGGCACACGCTCGTAGGCCAGCGACGTCACGGCCTTGAGCCGCTGCAGCTGTACTTCGCGGAGGCGCTCCGCCGGTATGTAGTCCAACGCACTCTCGGGGAAGAAAGTGCCATCGAGGTCGTTCCAGAGATTCCGGATCATGGGGTGCGCTTTTTGGCGCCCGTTCCTTTACCCGGAAAAGGCCCGTTGTTCAAGAACCTCCTGAGCGCTCCTGACCTGGAGGACCCGAAGTCCGACAGGCCCTCCATCAGGCTCCGCGGCCCAAGGCGAACGCCTTGCCATTGGCCGTGTGGAGCTTCTCCGGAAAATTCGCCCGCAGGCTGTCCTGCCAGCTCTGCTCCGGAAAATCGAAACACCGGCTGAGCCGCCCGAGCATTGCGACGTTCAGCGCCTTTGCGGTCGGAAGCTTCGCCAGGTCGATGTCCGCCGGCGTCAGCAGCACGCCGCCGGGCCGGAGCCCGCCGCGCACCACATCGACCTGCGAGGACTCGAGCACCACGAGAAAGTCGCAAGCTCCTTCGGGAATCATCGGGCTGTGCACTTCGGGTCCGAAGCGGATGTCCGACTGCACCGACCCGCCGCGCTGGCTCATCCCGTGCACCTCGGCCTTCTTGACGGTGTGGCCCAGCCGGAACACGACGTCGGCGAAGATATCGGACGCCTTGATGACTCCGGTGCCGCCGAGGCCGGCGAAACGCACGTTGATGGGGGAAGTGGAATCAATGTTCATGCGGTGAGTTCAAAACCGGATTGGATTCATCCGCCCCACCGGCGCAGGCGCAATCCTGTCCGCACGCACACGATCCCTGTTCGGCGGCCGCCGCGGCCTCCTGCGCCTGTCGCTCCTTCTGCCAGGCCACGATCCGCCCGGCTGCGAGAATGCAGGGGCTGCGGGCGATGAAGACCGTCAGCTCGTCCTTGCGCAACGCCTCGGAAAGGAGCTCCTTGAACCTCGCCTTCTCGCGGACCGGATTGAGGACGATGACATTCTTCACGCCGGCGGCGCGCGCCATGTCCTCGTAGCTCACCTGGTAGGTCGCCGCGCCATCGAGCTTCCGGCCGGTGCCCGGGTGTTCCTGCTGGCCGGTCATGGCGGTCGTGCCGTTGTCCAGAATCACAAGCACATGTCCGGTCGCGGGCGGATTGTACGCCATCTCGACCAGCCCCGGCAGCCCTCCGTGAAGGAACGTGCTGTCGCCGATGACCGACACGACGCGCTTTGCCTGTTCGCGCGGCAGCACATGACGCAACCCGAGCCCCATGCCGACGGCCGCCCCCATGTCGATCATCATGTCCATCGCCGCGATCGGCGGAAGCGCGGCAAGCGTGTAGCAGCCGATGTCGCCCGAGACGATGCAATCGAGCTCCTTGAGAACCTCAAAGCTGGAGCGGTGCGGACATCCTGCGCAAAGCTCGGGCGGCCTGCCGCGCGGCGGCACGGGCTCGGGGCCCGAATCGCGCGCCAGAATCCGCCGCACCCGGTCGACGTTGAGTTCGCCGAAGCGGAAGATCGAATCGTCCTTGGCTTCGACGGCGAGACCGGCGGCGCGGCAGGCGGTGGCGAGCCACGGATCATTTTCCTCGACAACGACGCAACGCTCCACCGACGCGGCGAACTCACGGATGGTCTTCATCGGGAGCGGATGGCTCAGCCCGAGCTTGAGCACACTCGCATCGGGCGCGGCCTCGCGCACGTGGTGATAACTGATGCCGCTCGTGATCACGCCCAGCGCGGCGTTCCGCCGCTCGATGCGATTCGGCCCCTGCGCCTCGTTCCACGCCTGGAGATCCGCCAGCTTCGCCCGCAGGCGCCTGTGCGCGGGCTTCGCATGGCCCGGCACCATGACCCGGCCGGCGATGTTTCGGACAAACTCCGGCGCCGGCGCGCCCGTCTCCGCCGGCGCAACGCCGAGGGGGAACCGGGGGGTGACAGGCGACTTGGAGTGGCACACGCGCGTGGTCATGCGGAAAAGCACGGGGATATGCCAGCGCTCGCTGACCTCGAAGGCGGTTCGCAGCAGATCGTAGGCATCCTGGGAATCGGCCGGCTCGAACATCGGCGCCGCGGCGGCCTCCGCATAACGCCGGCTGTCCTGTTCGTTCTGGCTCGACGCCATGCCCGGGTCGTCCGCCACAATGAGCACGTAGCCGCCCTCCACCCCCGAATAGGTCATGGTGAACAGCACATCGGCCGCCACATTGAGGCCGACATGCTTCATCGTGCAGATCACCCGCGCGCGGGCGAACGCCGCGCCGAGCGCGACCTCAGCCGCGACCTTTTCATTCGGCGCCCACTGTGCCCTGCCACCCAACGCGTCGAAACCTTCGAGAATTTCGGTCGACGGCGTGCCGGGATAACCCGTGCCGAGCGCCACGCCGCAATGCAACGCGGACAGCGCCACCGCTTCGTTGCCGCTCAATAAAAGCCGGCCGGAGGAATCTTGGGAAGGATGCATCAAAGAAAGTAGCGAGTAGCGGGTAGCAGGTAGTGAGGCGAAAATCTCCTTGTAGGAAGCGAGCTTGCTCGCGATGCAGTAAATATCGTCTGCAAGCCGGCGCCTGCGCGAACCGTTTCAGCCGCGTGCGGCGAGATAGGCCCTCAAGTTGGCCAGGCAGCGCTCATTCTGCGCGGCTGTCCCTGCCGTGATTCGCACATGGCGGGGCATGTTCCCGAACGACCGGACGATCGTGCCGCGGGCCTGCATGAACTGGAAGGCCTTTGCGCCATCCGGCACCTGCACGAGGATGAAGTTGGCGGCCGACGGCACGTACGACAGCCCCAGCTCACCGAAACCGGCGGCAAGCTGCCTGAGGCCGGCCCGGTTCACATCGCGGCTGCGCTGGACGAACTCGGCGTCATCGAGGGCCGCGACAGCCGCGGCCTGCGCGATCAAGTTGATGTTGAATGGCGCCCGTGCGCGCTGCAGCAGCGCCGCAATGTCGGGCCGCGTGAAACCGTATCCCACCCTCAGGCCTGCAAGGCCGTAGATCTTGGAGAATGTCCGGGCGCACAGCACGGCGTGACCCGCGGCAATCAGCGGGCGGAGATCGGGCGCATTGTCCTGGTATTCCGTGTAGGCTTCGTCGAGCACAAGCAGCACGTCCTCGGGAAGGCTGCGGGCAAATTCCACCAACTCCGCACCCGTGTGGGAGGTGCCGGTCGGATTGTTCGGGTTCGCCAGAAAGATCACGCGTGTCCGCGGGGTGACCGCGGCGCGCATCGCCGCAAGATCGTGGCCGAATCCGGGCATCGGCACCTCGACAGCCCGGGCGCCCATCAAGAGCGTCGCCAGCTTGTAGACCGCAAATCCATAGACGCCCATCACCGCTTCGGCGCCCGGCCCGAGAAAAACATGCGCCACCAGCTCCAACACCTCGTTGGAGCCGTTGCCGAAAACCAGCTGGTCGCGGCCGATCTCCAGACGGCTGGCAACTTTCCCGGTGAGGTCCCAGCAACTCCCGTCCGGATAGAGATTCATCTCCCGTACGGCCGCCGTCGCAGCCTCGATTGCCTTGGGCGAGGGGCCCAGCGGGTTTTCATTCGACGCCATCTTGTCGATCCCGGCGGGATCAAGCCCGAACTCGCGCGCCACATGGCTGATCGGCTTGCCCGGCTGGTAAACCGGCTGGTCGAGAATATGGGCTTGGGCGAAACGTGCGGCTTCCATGGTTTCTGAGGGAAAAGGGCGATCATTGCCCCTCCGCCATGCCGCAGTCAAGGTGGAGCGGCTTGTTATTGCCTCCTGTCAAACGCCTCGTTCATTTTGGCGGTCCCTCCATGAAGTACGGCCATTTCGACGACAAAGCCAAGGAATACGTCATCACCCGCCCCGACACCCCGCGCCCATGGTCAAATTACCTGGGCTCGACGGAATACGGCGCGATCATCACCAACCACGCGGGTGGCTACTCCTTCTACAAGAGCGGGGCCACCGGCCGGTTTCTGAGGATGCGCTTCAACAGCATTCCGCTCGACCAGCCGGGCCGCTATTTCTATCTGCGCGACCAGGATTCGGGCGACTTCTGGTCGGCCTCATGGCAGCCGGTCGGCAAGCCGCTCACCAAATACAAATCGACCTGCCGCCACGGCATGGCCTACACGCAGATTGAAAGCCGCTACGCAGGCATCGCCACCGAGGCGCTCTATTTTGTGCCGCTGGGCCAGACGTTCGAGTACTGGAGGCTGCGGGTCACCAACAAGTCGAAGAGGGAACGCCGCCTCTCCATCTTCACCTACTGCGAATTCGCCAACCTCTGGCATACCTTCCAGGACCAGGTCAACCTGCAGTATTCGCAGTTCATCACGCGGGCGACGCTGGAGGACGGCATCCTCGGCGTCACGTGCAACCCGAATTTCGACTTCGACGGCCGCGATCTGACCGGCTGCAACCGCTCCTGGATGGCGCTCACCGGCGCTCCGCTGGCCGGCGTGGAGACCGTGCGCGAACGCTTCCTCGGCAGCTACGGCGGCTATGCGGCGCCCGCGGTCGTCGTCGCGGGCCGGTGCACCAATTTTCTGGCCGAGGGCGACAACGTCGTCGGAGGCCAGCAGGCCGACCTCACGCTCGCCCCGGGCGAGACGCGGGAGCTCATCGTGCTGCTCGGCCTCGGAACCGTTGGAAGCCACGGCAGGAAAACCGTGGTCGAATTCGGGGCCGGCGCGCGCTGCGAGGAGGAATTCCGAAAACTGAAGGCGGCATGGCACGCTCCGCTTGCATCGCTGCAGGTCGAGACTCCCGATCCCGATTTCGACCACATGGTCAACGTCTGGAACGCCTACAACGCGCTCATCACCTACGCGTGGTCCCGCTCGGCTTCGCTCGTCTACAACGGCGAGCGCGACGGTCTGGGCTTCCGCGACACGGTGCAGGACATGCTCGGCGCCATCCCCCTGCTGCACGAAGGCGTCCGTCCGCGCCTCGAACTCATGCTCACCGGCCAG
>PMKA01000432.1 GCA_003157575.1 Opitutia bacterium | reverse complement strand
GCCGTCGGTGAATCTGCGGCGGGGGAAGCGCCGGGCCTCTCCCGCAACCACCAGGCAAGGGCTTCCGCTTCCTCGAGCCATTCGAGTTTTTGGCGGAAGGTGGTTTTCAATCCGAGGAGGAGTGTTTGGTCTCGGGCGCCTTGCGGCGTACACCATCGCCAGCCGGGATGGTGCTGATATTCTTCGGGAGTCATTTCGGGGATTCCCTCCTCAGCGTCTCAAGCCGTTCGAGGTCGGCGATGTCCGCCAGATCACGCGGGCGCCCCGGNNCAAATCGAACGGTTCATAAACAAACACATCGACGGGGGTTCGCCTGTGAAGGTCGCTCCAGAGTTTGAGCACGATCATGTTCTTCTCGCGGCGCCATCTCTCTCGCCACGCGCTGTCGCCAAACTCCGCCGGCGTCACGGGGACCGCGAAACGGTATCCAACCCCCACCAGCGCGGCCAAGCCCCGCTTGATATTGTCCGGATCGAGTCCGATCACCAAGTCAATATTGTGCGTCGCCCGCTCGTAGCCATGAGCGTTGACGGCCNNCGGCCAAGCCTCCGACAATCAGGTATTGCACCCGGGCGTCGTTCAAAGCCCCCACGATCGCTTCAATACTCCGGACTTCCATAAAACCTTGGGCCGAACAGCTTCGATTTCGACAATGCTCATGCCCGGGTCAAACTACTCGATTCCGAGCTAAAGATAAAACACTATCTTGCGGCCCGGGGCCGCCCCGCGTTGACGCCGCGCTGTCGCCTCACGCGATCTTCGCCAGTTGCCCGGGGGTCAGCAGCCATTCCAGGGTGGCGCGGCAGACGGGCTTGAAAGACTCGACCGTCAGCTTGCACAGACCGCCTTTCTTGAGCGCGATAACCGGAGCCACACTTCCGGTCAGGAGCCGGGAAACCATTTCGCTCAGGAAAGGTTCATGCCCGACCACCAGGACGCTCTCCGGTTCCGGCTTCAGAGCGGCGAGCTGCTCGATGAACTTCCTGACGCCGCCGCCGGGAACGAGGGCGTCGGAAAACTCAAGCCCGCCCCGGACCCGGANNTCTCGGCGGTCTGGCGGGCGCGCAGATAGGGACTGGACAGGATAAGCTCGAAGGAGATTTTCATCGCCTCCATCGCCTCGGCGGCTTGTTTGAGCTTGCGCTCGCCTTGGGAAGTCAGCGGGCGGGCGGCGTCTTTCGGCCAGCCCGGCGTGCCGCGCTCGACAGCCTGTCCGTGTCTTAAAACGTAAACAATCATAGCACCGCCTTGACGGCGAAGCCGGGCGGAGGCCAGAACCGCCGGAGTTGATCCGCCTGGCGCAGATAGCGCTGGATGAGGGCCTGTCGGCGCCGGAGAAACTCGCGCTGAAACGCGTCCGTCGCGGCCGGGCCGGCTTTGCACTTTCGGAGATACCTGGCCGCGGCGGCCATCAACACCTCGTTGTCCTGAATGTCGCCCATGAGGGTTTGATATCGGCGAAGGCGGGCCAGGACGCGCGCGTCCGCCCAGGGCAGAAAATCGGCCAGCATTTCGACCATGTAGCGGAAGGATTTGAAGGCGACACGGGTGCGATGGATGGTTTTGGGCAGCCCGGGATCAATCTGGCTCTGGCAGCGCCGGGCGCGCTCGAAAGCGCGGCCCACGCCATAGGCCAGCAACAAGGCCACGGCGTTGGGGGAGGACTTCTCGCGCTGACGCGCCGCCTGGCGGCGGCAGTCGGTGATCCACGCGCGCAGCCGGCGGGTTTTGAGACGGCGCACGCCTCGGGCGGCGGACTGCCCGTGCCGCTTCTCCTGTTTTCGCAACCAATCGTAAAAGCCGGCGGCTGGTGAAAACGCCCGCCGCATCCGGCCCACAATCCTCAGTTGAACCTGGGCGTCGCGCAAATCGCCGAAGAGGTCGAGATGCCGCTTGAGGCGGACCTCGATCCGCGCGGCCAGCCCGGTGGTCAGGAAGGGATCCAGCAAGCGCACCAGGGAAAGCAGCCGGCGGGTCTCCACCCGAAAATCATGAACGGCGGTTTCGGAGAAATGCTCCTGGCAGCGCCGAAGGTTCTTGCGGTAGCGTCTATATTGCCGCTTTAAAGCGACGTCGAGCTTGGGCGGCGCCGGCGCCGGCGGGACAAGGAGGACATGGCCGTTGCCCGGCAAGAACCCCTGAGGCCCGGTTGCCCGGCTCGCGCGCGCGGCTTTCCGCAGCCGGATTTCAAACTCCGACTCGGTGCTGGAATGGCGCCTGGAAGCCATGACCGGAGGATGCCCCAACCAGGCCGCGCGGTCAATTTCTTCAAATTCAGATCGACACAATGCTGGAGCCGTCCCGCACATCAAGGTATTCCAAAATCCGGGCGACGGATTCCGCGACGGTCAGCTTGTCGGTGCGCAATTCGATCTCCGGCGCCAGCGGATGCTCGTACGGAGCGGAGACGCCGGTGAACTCTTTGATCTCCTTGGCGCGGGCCTTGGCGTACAGCCCCTTGGGGTCGCGCTGCTCGCACACCTCGATGGGGGCGTTGACATAGACCTCGACAAAGCCGCCCGCCGGCAGGAGGCTCCGGACGGTGTTTCGATCCTCGCGATAGGGAGAGATGAAGGCGGTGATGCAGATAATGCCGGCGTCGGTGAAGAGCCGCGCCACCTCGCCAACGCGCCGGATGTTCTCGGCGCGATCCTTGGGGGAGAAGCCGAGGTTTTTGCACAACCCGTGCCGGACGTTGTCGCCGTCCAGCACATAAACCTGGCGGCCGAGGTTGAAAAGCTCGCGTTCGAGTTCGGCGGCGATGGTGGACTTGCCGGCGCTGGAAAGGCCGGTGAGCCAGACCACGCTGCCGCGATGCCCGTTGCGCAGCTCGCGCTGCCGGGACGTCACCTTGCCCTGGCTCCAGTAGATGTTGTCGCTCTTGGCGGCATGATCCCGGGTCCGGCGGGGATAGTTGTCGGCCGCGATGATCCCGCCGCCCGAGACATCAAAGCCGTCCACAATGACGAACCGGCCCGTGGGCGCAATATCGGCGTGGACATCGAAGGCGACCGGCTTCTTGGTGTGCAGAGTCAACTCGGCGACCTCGTGGCGGCCGACGAAGATTTCGTGTTCTTTGCGGGAGACGGTTTCCAGGGTGGAGGCGTCGATGACTTTATGAATCGTCTCGATGCTGCATTCGACCTCCTGGGTGGCGAGCTTGAGCTTGTAGGTCTTGCCCTTGCGGAACGGCTGCTTGCCCAGCCAGAAAAGCCGGGCCTTGAATTGCGACAGCTCATACGGCGGGGAGGTGTCCAGCGCCGCCATGGCCCCGCGCGCGACGAAGATCTGCTCCGTCAGCGTGATGCCGATCGATTCGCCGGCCCCGGCGGTGTTCGACGCGGGCGCGTTCCAGCGTTCAATCGTCTTGACGGTGCTGGTCTTGTTGGTCGGCGAGAAGACAATTCGGTCCCCGACTTTGACCACCCCGGCCTCGACGCGGCCGGCGAAAATGCGGCGCTCGTCGAAGCGATAGACATCCTGGAT
>PMKA01000160.1 GCA_003157575.1 Opitutia bacterium | reverse complement strand
CGCAGCTACGGCATCCAGGTGGCGCGTCTCGCCGGGCTTCCGCTGAGCGTCATCGACCGCGCGAAGCTCATCCTGGGCAAACTCGAATCCGACGACACCGAGCTCGAACTCACCGGTCCGGTCGCCCGGCCGCGAAAGAAGCTGACAGTGAAGCCGGAGGACGACGGGCAGATGGATTTGCTGTGACCCCGGCGGCTGACGGTCACTGTATCCGCAGTTGAGGCGTTCGCTCTTCGTGGCCGCGAGCGTGAGCGAGCGGATTCCGCAGTTGAAGCTTCCGTTCCTCGTAGCCGCGTGCGTGCGCGAGTGGATTCTGCCTGTCTGCGGATTTTAGAATTACTCCTGCGGATAAATCAGCACGCGGTCGTGGACCAGGAGCACGAGGTCCTTCTTCCCATCGCCGGTCACGTCGGCGATGACCGCCTCGCGCGGCTCCTGCTGCGAACCCTTCCGGCCCATGAAATGGGCGTCCGTGTCAAACACCTTGAAGTGCATCCGGCTGCGCCATTCGCCGCCTTCGTCGGCCCCGAGAATCTCCACCACGTTTTTTGCCGGATCAATGCACACCAACTGGGGCGCGCCGCTGCCGTTGAGATCGCCCGCGACGACGTTGCCGTACGAAACGTCGGTGAGGTCGCTTGTGTGTCCGCCGACCACCTTCGGCGCGTAGTCAGTCAGCCCGAGCGGCAGGCGCCAAAAGCGGTCCTTGCCGAGGAAGAACAGCTCCGTCTTCCCGTCGGCCATTCGGTGCGCCTCCGCGGACACGAGGTCGATCGCCCCGACTTGGTCGGTCCGGTCGAAGGCGTAAACCCCAAGAGCGTCCGGCTTCAACAGCTGGAAAGATTCGTTCTTCCGGTCGTAGAGCACGATTCCGGGCCGCGCCGGCCGCACGGCTGGAAGCAACAACGCGCCGGTCACCGCGGTGCTGCTATCCCGCGCATTGTACTGGTCCACGACCGTCAGGTCGCCGTGGGCGTCGATCCGGAGCGCGCGGACAAAGCCGGTGCCGCCGACGAGCATCTCGTCGCGGCCGTCGCCGTCGACATCGCCGAGGGTGAATGCAGCCGGATCCAGATCGTCCACGAGTCCCTTGCGAAAACCGTTGGCTGCGGCGGCGTCATCGAATTGCAGGACCGGGCCGTCCTTTTGCAGGAGCAGGCGCAGCGGCTCGTAGGGAACGAAGACGGCGATGTCGGTGAGACCATCCTGGTTTGCATCGACGAGGCGCAGGGAGCGCGGATCCGTCTTCAAACCGGCGAGCTCGATCGTTTTCACAACGGCGGGAGCGCTTCCCGTTCGCGTCCAGATGTCGATCAGCCGGCGGCCGCCTTCTTCGCGCGCAACGAACAGTGCGGGCGCTCCGCCTGTCCGCAGAGGTCCAAACGCCACGGCCAGCGGTTTGCCTTTCACCGGCAGCGGCTGGGGATAATCGAGGCGTCCCGCGTCGTTGAGAACGGCGCTCGCAAGCGCCTGTTCGCGCGGACTTGCCAGGAAGAGCGTGGCCTTCTTGTCGCCCTCCCATTTGCCCGCCGCGATGCTCCGTCCGTCCGCGAGCGACGGAAACTTGTGGGCGATTGAAAATCCGCCGTCCTTACGCCGGAAATACAAAAAGACCTGCGCTCCGTCCGGATCCGATACGGCGAGATCCTCGGTCCCGTCGCCGTCGAAATCCGCGAACGCATACGCGGCGGGGGTCTTGCTGTCGGCCCTTGGGGAAAACACCTGCGGCCGGAGCGTGTTCGGAAGGCTCCCGGAGAACACGGGCGGGACGCAGGGAGCATGGCTGTCGATCATCGCGGGCGCTCCCCTGCTCTTCCCGGACGATTCGGCGGGCGCGCCTGCTGCGCCGGCAGGAACGGCTCCCGTCTTCACCAGCGAAAGGATCTGCATCTGTCCGGTCTGGCCCTGGATGCACGCAAATGTCGCGGCTCCATCCCTGGGCGGCAGCAATGCCAGGGTGCCGCGAACCGAATCGAGGTTGTAGGATTGTTCGGAGCCGAAATCGCCGTCCGGCGTCTGCAGGCGCACGCGCAGGGAGTCGCGCACGCCCGGAGCCAGATACACGAGATCAGGACGCCCGTCGCCGTTGACGTCGCAGATTGTCAGCCCGTAGCAATTCTCGTCAGCCAGGGCATAGCGCTCAATGGGCGCCAGCTTGCCCTCGGGCGTCTGTCGGATGACCACCACCTCCTTCTGGGCGAGCATGACGATGTCGCCGCGGCCGTTGCCGTCGAGATCGGCGATCTCCAGGCCGGAGGGCCATTGCATCGGGGCGGGCGTGTCGATGACCACCTTGTCGCCCCAGCGACCGTCCGGCTGCTGATAACGGATGGTGAGCGGATCGTTCTCACTCGTGTAGACAATGTCCGGCCTTCCGTCGCCGTTCAGGTCGCCGACGGCCAGGTTGTACATCGTGACGCCCGTCGTCAGACTTTCCTTCCGGAAGCGGGAGTCCTCCAGCACCGGTTCCCAGCGATTGTCGGCCACGGCGCGGCCGGGCGCGGGTCGCGGCTGCGAGGGATCGAGCTGGTAGAGCAGATCGATCCGCCCGCGATCGTTGTTGATCACGACGAGATCGATCCGGCCGTCGCCGTTTAAGTCCGCCGCCCTGAGTGCGCGGGTGTTCCATTCAAGCTTGACCACCTCCGGCCCGCCCAAAGCGATCTCAGT
Organism: Opitutia bacterium; assembly: GCA_003157575.1. Lineage (GTDB taxonomy): Bacteria > Verrucomicrobiota > Verrucomicrobiia > Opitutales > Opitutaceae > Fen-1467. The sequence goes on along the minus strand of PMKA01000160.1, from coordinate 14,863 downwards.
GCGCCGGGGCGCTGGCGCGCCGGCGGCGACCGTCATCGCAAGGACGGACGGAAGCAATCGAAACAAAATTCTGCCCCCTCCCATCATTGGGGATACTCCATACGGATGACGGTGTGCACGCCGCCCTCGTCGTGGTAACTTGCGCTTACCATCGACCCCCAGTACTGGGCGATCGTCTCGGCAGACGGCTTTTCCTTCATGTCGATAATAGGCTTTCCCGGGTCCACCGGCGGGGGCGCTGGCGTCTCCCCTGACTCGTCATCTCCCGTAGGAGGAGTCGACGGATCCATCCCCGTTTGCCTCGGCCCGGGACGCGGCGCAGGCGAAGGCGCCCCGTCCTTGACGATGTGGCCGTCCCTGACCTTCACCTGGCTCATCAACATTGCCTGCGCAAAAAGATCGAAATAGGTCGGAGCGAGCTTCCGCAGGTCGACGTATCCGTAGCCAACGGCGCCCGCAGGCAGCTTCGCGAGCGCGCTCTTCACCGCCGGGCGGCTCCAATACGATGGCTGCGGCGAACCAAGGTTCTGGACCGCCATCTCCACCAGTCCGTCGTCTCCGACGCCCAGCACAAAGTGACGCTGCGTGATGGCGTAGGCGAAAACCGGCTTCGTGGGACCGGCCTGCGGGACGCCCGGCAGGGCCGGTTTGATCATCGAGTGAATTGTCGTCCCCAGATAATCGCGCGTCTGGAACATCTGCGCCGCCGCCGGACCCAGCAGGCCGGTTTGCAGCGATTCCAACGCCCTATCGAACGCCTTTGCGTCGTTGAGCGAGACGACGAACAACTGCTTCTGTTTCGGCATCGCCACGGGCGACGAAGCGTCGGGAGGGTCAAATTGCGCCGCACTGTACATTTCGTCGCCGAAGTTCGCGAAGATGTCTCGTTTGAGGTCGATGCCGGCTTTTTGGTTCAGGTTCGCCACTTGCGCCTGGAACATCCCGTCGACAACCGGTCCAAAGCCGTGGACGATTTCCTCGGCTGCATCATAGAGCGCTCCGATCCGAAACCGTGCGGACGATACGGACGCCCAATCGCCCGAAAGGAATGTCGGCTCCGGGACCTTTCCGATCGTCGATGCAGCGAACAGCCGGGCGATGCCGCGCGGCTGTTCATAGGTCACACCCCCGACCATAATGCTGTCCTTGTCCCCGATCCGGCACGCAAGCGACACGACTCTGAACGTGTCCAGGCCCAAGGCGTTCATGACGATCTCCGGGGTCATCCCCTGCGGATTCGGCTGCTGCGTCGCGGTCTTGCGGGCGGCGACGGCGCGCACGGCGGCCATGACGCGCTGCATGTCCACGTGAAGACGGATCTGCGCGTCGGGCAGGCGCCGGACCTCCTCGCGGTAGGCGTCGGTTTCGACGAAAGGCGACGCGGCGCCTCCCCGTTTATAGTCCGCCAGGGCTTTCTGCACGACCGGTTTTCCCGGACCGAGCAAAAGGACATTGCCCGTGATCGCCCAGCAGGCGGATGTCTCGCCCTCCTTGGCGCCGGCCAGGGACTCCACGTGCAGTGTTTCCCCCTGGAACTCCTCGGTGACTTCCGTCCCCTGCGACTTCTTTCGCTCCGCCTCCACCGACTTCACAAACGCGTCCCGGTTGTCCCGGAGGTCGACGGCCAGCAAGAGGTCCGGCGGCGTCTTCCCGCTCGGGTCTTCGAGCGCCGTCGCGACGTTTCCGATGGACACAACCATCGGGCCGAACCCGGCGACGAGCTCCTCGACGCTCTTGCCCGTCTCGCTCCGGCAGCGGTTGTCCCAGTCGTCAATCTGCATCACTTCCCGCAGCGGTGCGAGGAACCGGACCACCTGCGGGTCGCTCCATGTCTTTCCAAACGGACTTTGATGCCAGTTTTTCTGGAGGGTCCCGAGATCGTCGACGGTGAGCAGGAGGATCGTGTCGGCGCCGGCCAGCCGGTTCAGCGGAGTCGCAGCGCGAAGGGGGCCGCCGGACAGCGCGACGATGAATGTGAGCAGCAGAACGGATGATCGATGCATGGTCGGATCAGTTTTTGGGGTGAGGGACGCCCGGTGGTTCGAGGTAGCGGTAGCCGGCGTTCGGGTTGCGCGGGTCAAACGCATAGGCGTCCCGGTTGCGGAGAAAACTCTTCAGGGTGGCGGACGGAATGGTGAAACCCAGACCCTCGACGCCCACGCCCATGGCTTTCATGTCGTTCACGCCGATCACCTCGCCGCGGAGGTTGAACAGCGGCCCGCCCGAATTGCCCGGGTTGATCTGCGCCGTCGTCTGGATGAAGAGCTGCCCGTCGAGCGCGCGGGTCTTCCGGCTGACGATGCCCTGGGAAACCGTTCGCTCCAGGCCCAGGGGGCTGCCGATGGCGAAGACCGTCTGGCCCTCGTTGAGCGCTCCCGAATCTCCGAGCGCAACCGTGGGGAAGACAGCGGCGGCGGCGTCCTCGATCTTGAGGAGCGCCAGGTCGAGCCTGCTGTCGAGGGCGACGATCCGGACCTTGGAATACTGCACCGTCTGCTGCTCCGTCTTTCCGCGCCGGTAGAGGACGACGACAATCCGGTTTTCGCCGGCGACCACATGCTCGTTGGTGACGACGTACCCTTGTGGGTCGATAAGGAATCCCGATCCGAGCCCGACCGGAGTGCGCACCTGCACCACGGCGCCTCCGCAACGCTCGACGTTCTCCTTTACGTTCAATGCGGGCTGCTCGGGAGCCACCTGGTAAAGGTCGGGTGTGTCCTCCCGGGAGGCCGCCGCCGGCGCGTCGGCGTCGACCACGCGGTCGATTTCATCACGCGGAACCGTCAGCACGGTGAACCCGAGGTCGATGACCACGTGGCCCGGCTTGGTGCTGACGATTTCGCCTTTCACCTCGGCGCCGCTCTTCAGGTACACCGTGCTCGCAGCCGTGGCGCCTGCGACCCCCAAAGCCAGCGCCAGCGCGATGCTTGCTCCCGAACGGAACATCCGGCCCGTGCGCGGCGGAAGCAAAACGGTTAAGATCTTCATTTGCCGGGGAAGTCGTCGCGATTCAGGCTCGGGGGGCGGCGGGATGCCGCAGGGTCCAGATCGCCCGCGCCAGACGGATCGTCTCAGCCAGAGCGTCGGGGGTGACCGCCTGTTTGGGATCGTCGCCGATGCCCTTGCTCGGCTGGACGTGCGCCTCGATGCAAAGCCCGTCCGCGCCGTAGGCGACAGCCGCCAGGGCGCACGCGGGCACATACGCTGCCTTGCCCACAGAATGCGACGGATCGACGACCACGGGCGCCCATGTCCGCTCCTTGAGCAGGGGCACGATGGACTCGTCCGGATGATTCCGGTAGCCGTCGAGAGCCGGAGAGGTGCCGCGCGGGCAAAGAACCACGCTTGGGTTCCCAAAATTGGCGATGTATTCGGCGGCGGAGATGAACTCGTTCAGCGTGCCCATGTGCAGGCTGCGCTTGAGGAGGACTACTGTTTTCCGGCCCGCAACCGCCGCCCCGATCTGCCGGAGCAGCGAATAGTTGAGGGCGTTCCGCGCCCCCACCTGGAGCATCGACACCCCCGCGTCGAGCGCGAGTTTGAGCTGGTCCTCGTCCATCACCTCTGTGTCGACCGGCAGCCCGGTCCGCCGCGAAGCCTCCATGAGGATGTCGAGCGACCTGTCGTCTCCCTGAAATGAATACGGATTTGTCCGGGGTTTCCACACCCCGCCGCGCAGGACGTTGGCGCCGGCCTCCTTCACCGCCTGGGCGGTCTCATAGAAATAGCCCGGATTCTTGGGATCGATGGTGCACTGGCCGGCTATGAAAAGCGGGGCCTTGCCGAGGGTTACGCCGCCGATGGTGATCTGGTGGGTCGACAGATCCGAACGGATGTCCATCAGCTTGAACGGAGACTGTATCCGGTCGATCCGTTCGATGTACGGCAGGCCTTCCAGCCGGCTGATCATCAGCTCGTCGCGCTCGTCGCCGACGATCGCGTAAATCGTCCGCACAGCGCCCACAATCGGCTGCACGTGACAGCCGGATGCTTCGACGATCTCGGTGATTTCCCGGACCTGTTCGGGGGGAAGACGATTGACTTTCGGCAGGATCATGAAGGCGGAAAACGTACGACGCTAAAATATCTTTGGCCGCTGGCAACAGGAGAAAACGAAAGAGTGAACATCATTAAAGGCGATCCCGCTGCGACAGGGATGCCCCGGGATCGCATGTACACACGACCAGCAGCGTCCATGGAAATCCACCACACGAAAGGTCAACGGCGAGCCTGCGACGCGAACACGCGGATCATCTCGGCCAGGAACAGTCGCCGGATGGCGTCATAGCCACGAAGGTTCGGATCCTCCAGGTTGAAAAAGTACCAGTATGTCGGATCTTGCGGATGAAAGGCCGGATTGGAGCGGTCGCGACAGTGCATCCCGTGACCGAGGAGCGCTTGACGGACGTCGACGACATGGACATTCGGCCGCGCCGCGGCAGCTGCGCGAATGTGTTCACTAGACCTCGCCGTCCTTCCAGCTCGCGCCATAGATCGCCTCGTCGCGCGGAGGCCGTTCTCCGTAATCATGAACCAGGTCGATTCCGCCGGTGGAGAGCACGACGATGCCCCTTACGCTGTCCGGTTGGACCGGCAGCCATCCCGTCTGGTTTCTGAGATGGTCTCCAGAGGTCGTCGATTCCACGGCCAAGTTCAGGACCTTCAGTCGGGGCAGAACAGTCCGGAGGTTCTTTCCGGCCATGTCCGGTTCGTCACCAGGCGGATTGGTTGTCAACCGATCGAAAAAGCCGAAGCCGGCCGGCAAATCCGTCTCACGACTCCAGCGCCGCCGCGAATTCACCCGGGAGGGGCGAGGATGCCTTGAACGAGAAGCTCCGGCCGGCCAGCTCGTAGCTGATGCTCGTCTCCAGCGAATGGAGGAACAGGCGCTTCAACCCGGTTCGCCGGGCAAACTCACGGTTAAGGCCGAAATTGCCGTAAGTCTGGTCGCCAATGACCGGCAGACCGCGCCGGGCGCATTGGACGCGCAACTGGTGACTGCGGCCGGTCTTCGGGTCGAGCTGCACCAACGCGAGCGGAACCAGCCCCGGCTTCCGCCGCAGAACCGAGAAATGGGCCTCGACCGGGATGTTGCCCTCCGGCCCGGTCCGGATGATCCCGCCCCGTTTCTCCACGGCGAAGCGGTCGCGCCAGATTTCCCGATTCGCGCGGGGAGTTCCAAAAACAAGCGCCTGATAGACCTTTTGGACCTTTCTGCGCGCAAACTGCCCCTTGATCGTCCTGGCGAGATTCTCGTCTCCGGCCGTCAGGATCACCCCGGAAGTGCCGGAATCGAGCCGGTTCAACAGCCACAGCCGGATTGCGGCGCCGTCTTCGCCGCGCCAGACGAAACACTCGCGCTGGGGATCGTAGCGGCAGGTCAGCAGCGCGCGCGCCTCGTCCTGCTGCGTGTTCGGATGCGACAACACCCCCGCGGGCTTGTCGAACGCCGCGACGCCATTCTCATCGCGAGCGATCAGAACGACGCCACGCCCGAGCGGGGGGTTATTCAAAAACGCCGGGGTCGTGGCGCTCACTGGTACTGGTAGTAGAAAGTGAAAGTGATGACCTGATCATTGCCAAGAACGGCGACCATCTCCTTGGTCCACGCCCTGTACGGCGCACGCACCTTAATCGCGGAAAGCGCCGCATTTGTGCCGTAGTCGCCAGCGTCTCCCTCCACTTTTATGATCTCCGCGATCTCGCCCTGTGAATTGAGCCGGAAGCTGATCAGCACGTGCGTTCCCGGTTTCGGATAAACCTCGCTCGAAGCCAGGATCTGGTCCCATTGGATCTGAACGATGTCGACCAGTTCCTGCAAATAGTCGCCAAACTGGCTGAAATGGGCGTCGACCCCGACAACACCGGCGGTGGCAACACCAATCGGACGTTCCTGCAGAAGCGCCGGACGGACCTGTGTGAGCTTCGGCCTTGGCAACGGAGTGCGCGGGGTGTTCTGCGCCGCCTTGGCGCCGGAGCCGTCCCCGGCGTTCGCATTCTTGTCGCCGGCAACGTATTTTTCCGCCCCGGTCGATGGATCGGGCAGATGCACGGCCTCCGTCCCGAATGCGTCCGGGTTGTCTCCCTGGCTCTTCACGAATCCAGACAACGGAACCTGGGACTTTTGGGGCGCCTTCGCCTTCTTGTCCACCGTCTGTTGTTCCTGCTGCCGAATCGTGGGAACGGCTGGCATCGGCTTCTCCAGCCGGCCGGAAACCACCTGGGAGTCGTTGGGGATATCCTTCTGCCCATCCGTCTTCGGCATGCGCAGGGTGCTGTCCTTGTCTGGAACCGGCTGCGCCGCCTGCTGGTTCTGGGCGCCGAAATTGCTGGTCTTGTCCGGGATGTTGTTGTTGGCGTCGGGATTGGTCTCGACGAAATGTCCGAGTGCCGGCGGAGGCTTCGGGAGGAAGGCGTCGGGTGCGAGCTCAACCTCGTAAGTGTGTGCGTTGGAGCCTTGTTGCACAAAGCGGCCGGGTGTGAACTCGCTGCGGATGATCTGCGGCGCAAGCAGCAGGACCAACAGGTGAACCAGCACGGTAAACAGCAGGCCGACCTGGATCGAGCGCGTGTCGGGATCCTTGGAAAGAGAGGGCAGCCAGAAGAGCTGTCGTTTGGCGGCCGGTTTGTCTTTCTGCAGGGTTGGCATGTCAGTTGATCTCGCGGGATTCTCTGCAAAGACCGCAACGAGTCAAAATTTGTTTCGTTTCTTCTAGCGGAAGACCAACAACGTTCGAAAAAGACCCTTTCCAGCCGTCGATGATGAGGTCCGTTCCCTCCTGGATCGCGTAGGCCCCGGCCTTGTCGAGGGTGTTCACCAAGGACAAATAGCGGTCGATCACGGCATCGTCGAGTTTCTTGAAGCTCACTTCGCTGGCGACCCCGGCATCGGCAGCCAGCCCGTCGCATCCCCGCCGCACTGCGAGGCCCGTGTAGACGGTGTGGGTGCGGCCGGACAGGCGGTGAAGCATCGCGCGCGCATCCGCGAGATCGCGCGGCTTGTTGAGCACCAGTCCTTCTATGAAAACCGTCGTGTCGGCACCGAGCACCAGAGCCTCGGGGCGCCGCGCCGCCACCCACCCCGCCTTGAGCGCAGCATTGTGACGAACCATTTCGCGGGGATCCGAGTCCGGCGCCTCGTGCTCGACCACGTCGGCAGGCATCACCTCGAACTGCAGCCCCAGGCTGGCGAGCAGTTCCTTTCGCCGCGGCGAGGCGGAGGCAAGAATCAATTTCGGAGAGTTCGGCATGATGGCGGCGTGCGCGCGGGGTTCTTGGCATAGATCGATCATGGAAGGCGATCCGAAACACGCGCATCGGGAGTGTGACGGGGCTAATGGGCCGGCGCCCAACACTTATGGATGCGCCAGACTCGGTTGCAGATTGTCAGCGGCGAAAATCGCCTCCACAGTGGCTTCCTCTCCCCGATGCAACTGGGTATTGCTCAGATCAACACGACGGTCGGCGACCTTTCCGGCAACTGCCGCCGGATCATCGATGCCTATCGCACGCTCGCCGGCCGGGGCGCAGAACTGGTGGTATTCCCCGAGCTGGCCGTCGCCGGCTACCCTCCGCGCGATCTGCTCTTCAAACGGCGCTTTGTGTCCGACGTCGAATCCGCGCTTTCGGAGATTGCGGCGGCCGCGGGCAGCGTCCCGGCGCTCGTCGGCTTCGTTGAAACGAACACAAGCGGCCAGGGGCGGCGGTTCTTCAACGCCGCCGCATGGTGCGAGCGGGGGGAGGTCAGGCTCATCGCGCGGAAATGCCTGCTGCCAACCTATGACGTCTTTGACGAGGACCGCTATTTCGAGCCGGCCACGGAGCCGCGGGTCGTCGATTTCGCCGGCCGCCGCATCGGCATCACGATCTGCGAGGACATCTGGACGCATCCGATGATCGCCACGCGGCGCCTGTACAGCGGCATGGACCCCGTCCGGCAGCTGGCCGCGCAGCATTGCGATCTGGTGATCAACCTCTCGGCCAGCCCCTGGCATTTCGGCAAGGGCGGCCTGCGCGAAAAACTGGTGACGGATGCCGCACGGACGCTCGGATGCCCGGTCGCCTATTGCAACGCCGTCGGGGGGAATGACGAGCTGATCTTTGACGGCCGCTCGGTCGCGGCGTCCGCGGACGGCGCCGTCGTGGCCGGCCTCGCGGCGTTTCAGGAGGAGCTCCGCGTCGTCTCGCTCGGCGTCCCCTCCCAGCCGTCGCCGGAGGCCGGGAACTGGATTGCCCCGTCCTATTCGCAGGCGGAAACAAAGGACGTTTTCGACGCGCTCGTGCTCGGCCTGCGCGATTATGCGGGGAAATGCGGCTTCAGGCGGAGCCTCGTTGCACTGAGCGGGGGCATCGACTCGGCGGTGGTGGGCGTGCTGGCGGTCGCGGCGTTCGGTCCGGAAAACGTCACCGGCGTAAGTCTTCCGTCCGCAATATCGAGCGGGCACAGCAGGGACGACGCCGCCGAACTTGCGCGCAACCTCGGGATCGCGTTTCAAACGATCGCAATCGCCGACGTGGTGGCGGCCACCGAGGCCGCCCTTGGGCCGGCCTTCGCCGGACGGCCGCGCGATGTCGCCGAGGAGAACATCCAGGCGCGGGTGCGCGGAGTCCTGATGATGGCGCTGTCAAACAAGTTCGGCTCCATTCTGCTGACCACGGGGAACAAGAGCGAGATGGCGGTCGGCTATTGCACACTCTACGGCGACATGTGCGGCGGCCTCGCCGTCATCTCGGATGTTTTCAAGACCCAGGTTTACGCCCTTGCGCGCTGGATCAATGACGACGCCCGCCGCGCCGGCCGCACGCCGCCCATCCCGCAAAGCTCGATCGACAAGCCTCCATCCGCCGAGCTTCGCCCGGGACAGACCGACCAGGACAGCCTGCCGCCCTACGAACTCCTCGACGCCATCCTTCGCGGGTATGTCGAGGAGGGCCTGTCGCGGCGCGACCTCGTTGCGCGGGGATTCGCTGAATCCGTCGTCAACGACGTGGCGCGCAAGGTCGACCTCAACGAATACAAGCGCAAACAGGCCGCCCCGGGCCTGAAGATCACTCCCCTGGCCTTCGGCGTCGGCCGCCGAATCCCCATCGTCCAGAAATACGTCAGCTGACCCCCCTGATGACCCATTCCGAACGGCTTTTTGAGCGTGCGAAGCAACTGATGCCTGGCGGCGTCAACTCACCTGTCCGGGCATTTGGCTCCGTCGGAGGCACCCCCTTCTTTGTCACGGCGGCCAACGGCGCCATGCTTTACACGGCCGACGGCCGGGAACTGATTGATTTCGTCTGCACCTGGGGCCCGGCGATTCATGGTCACAACCATCCCGCAATCAAGGCGGCGATCGCTGCGGCGCTGGAGAACGGCACGAGCTTCGGCATGCCGAACCCTTACGAGGTGGAGATGGCGGAGCTCATCGTCAAATTCGTGCCCTCGATCCAGAAGGTGCGCATGTGCAACAGCGGGACCGAGGCCACGATGTCGGCGGTCCGCCTGGCACGCGGCTTCACGCACCGTGACAAGATCATCAAATTCGCCGGATGTTATCACGGGCATTCCGACTCGCTTCTGATCAAGGCGGGGTCGGGGGCGCTCACCCACGGCTGTCCCGACAGTGCGGGCGTCCCGGAGGCATTCGCCAGGGAGACAATCGTCCTTCCATTCAACAATCTGGCTGCGGTTGAAGCGGCGTTTGCAGCCAACCCGGAACAGATCGCCTGCGTCATCATCGAGCCCTATCCGGCCAACGTGGGTCTCATCCTGCCCGAGCCGGGTTTTCTCGCCCGTCTTCGCGCCCTTTGCACCGCCAACGGGGCGCTGTTGATTTTTGACGAGGTGATGACCGGATTCCGGCTGGCCCGCGGAGGAGTTCAGGAGCTGGAGAAGGTGACGCCGGACCTGACGGCCCTGGGCAAGATCATCGGAGGCGGACTGCCAGTGGGAGCTTTTGGCGGCAGGGCGGATATCATGGATTTCCTCGCTCCGCTCGGCCCGGTTTACCAGGCGGGAACGCTCAGCGGCAACCCCCTTGCGCTGGTCGCCGGCATCACCGCGCTGAAGTTGTTGGAAGAGCAAAATCCTTACGCCCGCCTGGATCGATTGGGGAAGGAGGTGCAGGGCGCACTTCTTGCCGCCGCACAGAAGAAGGGCATTCCCCTGCAGGTGCCCCAGGTCGGATCGATGTTTGCCATCTTCTTCACCAACGCACCGGTGCGCGACTACGCGAGCGCCCTCAACAGCGACGCAAAATTATTCGCCCGGTTCTTTCACGCCTGCCTTGACCGAAGGGTTTTCATTCCGCCGAGCACCTACGAGACCGCCTTCCTCAGCACGGCCCACGAGGGAGCGGCGGTTGCCCGGGCCTGCCAGATCATGACGGAGGCGATCGCCGCCCTCTAGCCCGTCGGCTTCGAGCCCTCCAATCCGCTAAAAGCCCCTGCTCGTGCTCTCTTTGCAACTCTCGATGACAAGAACGACTCTGATCCTGCTGCTTGGCCTGTGGCTCCCCTGCATCTGCATGCCCCAGACTCCGCCGGACCATGCGGATCTCATGCGGCTTAAGGAGATCCGCCCGGGCATGCGTGGGGAGGTCTGGACCGTTTTCCACGGCACCCGGCCGGAGCCGTTCACGGTGGAGATCGTCGGCGTGATCCGCAATGTTCTGGGTCCCGGCAAGAGCATCATCCTTGGGAAACTTACGGACCCGCGGGTTCAGAAGATGGGAGCCGGCGCCGGAATGAGCGGAAGCCCCCTCTACATCGATGGGAGGCTTGCGGGCGCCCTCTCCTACCAGCTTCAGCGTTTCGAGACGGTTCCCCACGCAGGGTTCACGCCGATCGAGGACCTGCTCGAAGTCAGCCGCCTGCCTGCTCCGGCACCCGAGCCATCGCCCCCGGCTTTTCCGTCCGGGACGCCTCGTCCCGCGGACCCGGCGCCCGCCGAGGAACGGTCAGTTCCGGCCGCGGGGCTGGATTCGCCATTCCAGCCTTTGACTCCTGTGTTCACATTGAGTGGAATCGATCCGGAGGTCGCCGGGATCTTCGCCCCGGAATTCCGTGCGCTGGGTCTCAACGTTGCCGCGGTCGGAGGCTCCTTCGGTTTTCAAGACGCTCCGCAGTCCGCCTCAGAGGACGCGGCGGGGCGCGCCAGCTCGCGCCTGCCCCGCACCTTGCGCGCCGGCGACGCCGTCTCGGTCGCGCTTTCAACCGGCGACATCACAATCGCCGGAACAGGCACGGTCTCACGGGTGGACGGCACTCATCTGCTCGCGTTCGGCCATTCGCTCATGCATCTGGGCGCCGTCGACCTGCCGATGGCATCGAGCGAAATCGTCACCATCCTTCCGAGTCTGATGAGCTCCTTCAAGGTCGCGAATGTCGGTCCGGTGATCGGCACGATAAGCCAGGACCGCTTGTCAGCGGTCTACGGTGAACTGGGAAAGCTGCCGGAGATGATCCCCGTCACCGTCACGGTTCCCGGCAAGGCGGGTGTGCGAACCCTGCGCTTTTCAGTCGTGCGACATGCGCAGATCGCCCCGATGGTTGTCGCGGCCGGGCTGACGCAGGCAATCCTGGGTTCAAACGACGCCGGCATGGTCCAGGGCTTCCGGCTCACCCGCCGGGTGACTTTCCCGGGCGGTCGGACAATTTCCGCCGACGACCTTTACGCCGGATCCCAGGGATTCGCCGCAGGCACGGCCGAGTTCGTGCGCGACCTCGGGGACTGGCTCCTGAATCCGTTTGAAAAGGTTTTCCCGACCAACGTGTCTTTCACCGTCGAGGCGCTTGATCGCAATCCCCTCGCGACTCTTGAAGTCATGCGGCTTTCCCGCTCCACCGCCGCTCCGGGCGACACCGTTCAATTGACGCTCGTCTGGCGGGACTACCAGGAAGCCCGCACGACGCAGATCGTGAATCTGCCGGTGGACCGGACGTGGGCGGGCAGGACCCTCGACGTCGTGGTGACCACCGGCCCCCAGCTCGACGAACTTGCGGGCATGCCGCGCCGGATGATGGCCTCGCAGATCCGCAGTTTCGACGACTATCTGTCCGCGCTGGAGAACAACCGCCGCACCGACGGACTCTACGTCGCGGTTGTGGAGAAGGCGACGGTCTTCCTCGATCAGAGCAAGCCCGCGGTCGACTACCCCGCATCGTTCGCCCGCATCGCCCACCAGTCCGACGAGCAGCGTTTTCAACGCCAGGAGGCGGTCGTGCCGCTCATGGAGCAGCATCTGCTCGAAGGCCGGATAGTTTTCGCGAACCTGCGTCGCACGCTGCAGGTAACCGACTAGCAACCTGTCGGGCTCCGGGCCGCCCAAGCCGCCAAAAGCAAAACCCCACATGAACATAGTCCGCCGTTTCTCACGCCTCGCACCCCTGGGCTGCGTGCTGCTGGCTTCGCCCCTGATCGGATCCGATCCGCTCACAAAGCGCCTGGAGATCGATTTTGGGCGCGATCTCGCAAGCCGCGACCTAAAGGGCCTCGCGACGCGTTCTGATGGGCGCATCGTACCCGGGCCAACGCTTGCGGAACTGACCGGAGCCGCGCTGGGCGAGCTGCTCTGGACATTTGAACCGGCGGGCGGCTCCGCGCAAAGCTGGCTCGTCGGAACAGGACCGGAGGGACGGATCATCGAGGTCACGCTCAACGGGACCAGCTACACAAGGCGCGAGGTCGCGCGGGTCGGCGAATCACACGTGTTCGCGCTGAAGTCGTTGCCCGGCGGAGCGCTGCTGGCCGGCACCTCGCCTTCCGGTGCGCTTTACCTTATAAAGGATGGTAAGCCCCTGGCGCGCGTCGCCATGCCGGTCGATTCCATCTTCGATGTCCTGCTTCTGCCGGAACCCCCGTCTGGCGCACCTGCGGACGCCAGCGCCCGCACGTCCCCTGCGCCCGCCCCTCGCGTGGCTCTGGTGGCAACCGGCAACCCCGGCCGGATCTACCGGGTCGATCTGGGCAAATTTGCGGTCGCCGGCGTGAACGCCGCGAAACTCTCCGACTCTGTGGCACTCGCCGCAAAAGGCGTCACTCTCTTTGGCGAGATCCGGGACCGCAACGTGCGCCGGATCGCGCTCCTTCCCGACGGACGGATCGCAGCCGGCTCCGCACCCCGTGGGAACGTGTATCTTTTTCCCCGCGATGGCGGCCATCCGCTCATGCTCCAGGAGAATCACGAGGCCGAGGTCACCGACCTGCTGCCCCAGGCGAACGGAGACCTCTTCGCGAGCATCGTCTTTTCCTCCGCGCCGGGGGAACGCCGGATCAACCGGATCGTGGCAACGGTTGTGGCCGGTGCGACGTCCGCGCTCGGGACCTCGTCGGCGGCCGGGACGGCCGCGATAAATGGCGGCGAGAATGCCGCGTCGGCGGCCATGGAATCGCCCCGCGAGGAACGATTCGCCGGCCGGAGCTCGGTGTTTCTCTTCCCGGCCGACGGGTTTCCTGAGTTGCTTCTGACCCGGAATAACTTCGCCTTCTACCGGCTCGCCCGCCATGGGGACTTGCTGCTCATCGCCGCAGGCGAACAGGGCGAGATCCTGGCCTGGGACCTCAAAAACCGCCTGAGCCTGACGTTTGCCGGCAGCGTCAGTTCACAACTCAACGGATTCGCCGCAATTCCCGGCTCCGCAGACCGCTTCCTGTTGCTTCGAAACAACGCCCCCGGCCTTGCACTGCTCGATTTCGGCGGGACCGGACCACGCCGCCTCGAGACCAGCCGTCTCGACCTCGGCGTCCCGGCCGAACTCGGCAACCTGCGTTTTGACGGACTGCGCGATGTCGCCCTCGACGCAATCCAGGTTGATGTGAAGACGAGTCTGGCGGCAGACGAGACCGAGGGCTGGACCGAATGGACCCGTCTGACCGAGCGGGATGGCGCCTACCAAAACGCAAACCTGCGCTGCAGGTATCTGAAGTTGAGGATCACCACACCCCCGGAGGCGCGGGACTTCGAGATTGATCCTGCCACTCTCTACGACCTTCCCCAGAACCGCCGCGCCGTTCTCACCGACTTTCGCGTGCTTCCATCCAATCTGCAGTTGAGCCCTCCTCCCGAAGCTTCGGGCCAGCTGGTCATCACGCTCGGTCAGCTTCTCAATCCCAACCAGGCGTCAGCCGTCGCGGAGGGCGTTCAGGACAACCGGAGAAAACTCGGCTTCCTTGCGAGCCAGCTGGCACCTGTCCCGGGCAACCAGGCGGTCATTTGGACGGTCTCCGATCCGGATGGCGACACCCTCGCCTATACGTTCTCGATCAGGCCGGCGGCTTCGAGCGCGTGGACGGACCTCGCCGTCAACATCCGCGAGAACTATGTGCAGTTCGACACCTCGCATCTCGCCGATGGCATCTATCTGAGCCGCCTGATCGTGGCGGAGCAGGCTCCGAGACCCGCCGCCCAACGGCTGGTGACCGAATTTGCCACGGACGACATACTCATCGACCACACTCCGCCGGAGATTCTCGACGCGGCGGTGCGGCGTGACGGCGCGAGCATGATTGTGACGGTTCACGGTCGCGATGCGCTGTCCCTCCTCGACGGCGCGGAGTTCGTCTTCAACAACGGATTTCGCCAGACGGTGGAGCATCCGGTTGATGGGATCAACGACGGCCGCGAGGAAACGTACGAGCTGGAGTGTCCGGCCGCCAAGGTCGCCGGTGCGAACTCGGTTGAGATCCGCCTCTCGGACGAGGCGCAGAACACCGTGGCGCGCCGCCTGCCCCTGCCCGTCGGAAATTGACTCAAGCGGGGATGGAAGAAGCCTATGCGCGGATGGCCCGTGCCGGAGCCAGTCATCTCTTGAAACTGGCGGACTCCGCATCGCTCGACAAAACCCAAGCCTTCCGCCCGCAGCCCTGCCCTCACTT